>JACXVH010000156.1 GCA_014763515.1 Flavobacteriaceae bacterium | reverse complement strand
CCGAAACTACAACAACAGTTTACACTCAGCGCAATGTTTCGGTGTTTTTGCCGAAAAAATTCTTGCCGAATTTTTTCTAATCGGATTTTTTGTTATCTTTGGTTCATAAGGTTTGCGCCGAAGTGTAAGCCACGACCGTTGTACGCAATCCGAAAAAAGACACAGCAGTAACATGATTACAGATTTGAAAATGAAAAAAATGGAAAATGCCAACCCACAAAACCAAGAGTTTAGCAGCCCTTCCCTACAAGCATCCCTTCGCTGCAAAACACCTACTTTTTTTGCCTACGCCCCATTGAGTATAAATTCTGTAATTTAGTGCTATGAATATCGGATTATTGAAATGGTTTGACGATGAAAAAGGATTTGGTGTAATTACAGCAATTAATCCTGCACTTGAATTAATAGAAAAACAAAATGTTACATTAACAGAAGTAAGTAATGAGATTTTTTTACATGTAAAAAACTGGAAAGATTCAAAACCAATTGATTCCTCCAAAATAATTCCTGTAGTATTCGAGACCGCTTTTGAAAGGAACAAAATTACAGCAAAACAATGTGAATATTTTAAGAGTACAAAACAAAACTGGACACTTCTTTTATCCCATTTAGGAAACAATGAAACTATAAGGATTACAGAAAAAGATATTCAAGTAAAGATTACAACCTAATCAGTTATGCATTGAAATCACTAACTAATGATTTTAATGAAAATGTTTTAATTGAGAGTTTAGAAGAAATCATAAACCAAATACATAAAGAAGAAATTGTTGCAAAAACAAACACACTTGTGACAGTTCGAAAAGAAACAGGGAATACAAAATTAAAGTCCATATTAGATAAACTGATAACAAAGTTCTATATTTCGGTAGAAAAGAATATTCTGCTCGATTTATGGAGAAAAGATTTTATACCTATTTCTGCAATATCTAATAATGATTTTCAAAAGCTTTTCGAATCAATTACCGTTAAAGACTTAAACAGAATAAAAGAGCAAAAAGGAGATGAAGAACTAAGTAACCTAATAATAATTCAGTTGTTAGGTAAACTACAAAGGGACTTTGATTACAATACCTATAAATCATTTAAAGAAATTGTTGAAACTATTGAAAGTGATGGCTTTAGGAATAAAATCATCAAGGACTTAAATTCCATTGGTCAATCTAAGGTCGTTGAGCATTTTTATAAAGAATTAGAAACAATTGGAACCATTGAAGATAATTGGAACCTTGAAAAAATTGGAAAATTAAGAAATTCTCTACCTGATTTTTTATCCAATGAAATAGAAAAGGAAATAATCAAAGCAATTGAATATTACATTATTGATAATTCTACAACTGTTGGACTTATTGAAGCATGTGTAAAGGGGTATCTTTCAAACCCTGAAAGCATTATTCAAAAGAATATTAATGACCTAACAAATTCTTCTCTAAACAAAATTCTTAATTCCAAAGATTGTTTTAAAGAAGGGTTCATAATAGAATTGCTTGAGGAATTAGCCTCAAATACTTCAAAGCATGAATTGATTTTAGATATCGCTCTAAAACTTGATGATAAACAAACCTTTGAAAAATTTGATAGCCTAATTTTTAAACTCAATACCGAAGAAGAATATTTCAAGTATTGGTCAAATGGGAAAGGCAAGATTATCCCAAAACAGTATTTATTGCAATACTTTGATGATAATTCTAATAAATATAAAAATGCAAAAAAATGGATTTACTCAGAATATCTTTCAACCGATGAATTAACAGGCATATTTGAAAATAAATTAGAATTACTATCAAAAATTGAAGACAGGAAAGAATTTCATACCGTTTTCAATATTATTGAGCATTTAGTTGAGGAGAATTCAGCTTACATTGAAACTATTATAAAAAAGAATAACCAGTTTCAACTTCTGATTATATGGTATTTAGGATATTTAGAAGAGCTTAATTTTGATGTTTTAAAAGGTAAATTCATATATTTTAAACCATCTCAACAAGTTAAAATTGTAAAAAAACTATTCAGACTTAAAAAACTTGGCAAGCTTGACCTAACCATTGAGAAACTTGATGAGTTAGTTCGGGCTGATATATACTTGTTTTTGACAAATGAAAAGTTCAATCCTGATATTATTTTAGATTTATCGACCAGCATTGTAATAGAAAGTATAAAAAAGTTTAAGAGCAAAGGCAAATTCTTAGTTGAAAGCGAATTACTCTCAATTGTTTTAAGTGAAATTGGATTGGATAAAACAAAGAAGTTTCAACTTTCTGAATACTTTGATAAATGTGAGGGGCGAATGGTTGGCGAATATAACTGGAAATGCTATGGTAAGATTAGAAAACAACCATTTGGGAACAATCAATTCTATTTCATTATAGAATTTGAGTATGATGCAGATATTGTTGAAGCAGTAAAAAAGATACCTGGCAGAAAATACAATCCAGATGAACAACATTGGGGTGTTCCTTCAAAATATGAAGCTGAGATATTAAAATTTGCTAAAGAACAACGTTTCTTCTTAAATTTTGAGGGTAGCAATTATGCTAATAATATTCACCTTATTGAATATAAGAGGGAAGATATACCAAATGGAATTAAATTCTGTGAAGGGCAAAAAGCAAATAAAGAACACTCTACAAATAAATGTCCTTTTTGGTGGTGCTCTAATCAACCTTGCTTTGAGCATGTTGAAAATCTTCACGATATTGATAGTTGGGAAAGTTTTACAATTTTAGACTTTATCAACATTCTTGGTTTAAGTGTCATTGAGAAGGGAAAATATGGAACATTTGAAATAGGCTTATATAACCAATTCATTTCCCAAATCAACCGTTTTAATCAACTCTTAGATAAAATCTATTGCAAAGAGTGTAATCAGATTCTCTACCCTGTTGAATCATCAAACTATGCAGCATATAGTGTTGTTCGGTTTAGCTGTGAAAATGAAAATTGTAAAGAACATCATAAAGTTGTTTATTTAAACCATTGTCTAAATGGAAAATGCAACTCAATAATAGACAGTAGAAATTCAAAGAAATGTCCGAATGGATTATATATCTGTCAAAATTGTGGTAGTTGTTGCTCTCATGGAATGTTTACACGAAGACTTAGTAACCTTGAGCAAACAGGCGGTTTAATTCACGATGATTTAAGATTAAAAGTTGAGAACAAAGAGGGACATTTAGAAAGAGCTGAATATTACTGTCATTCATGTGGAAACATGATGACTGAAACCAGTACAGATACTTTTGAGTGCTTTGATTGTAATGTTAAATACGAAACGGATAAGTTTAGATTTGACAGAGAATATAGAGCTATGAGAAGAAAGGATTATCCAACAGGGAAAAATAATAATGAATCAGACGATGATGATGATAATTTTCCATTTTAACCGACACAATGGCTTCCCTTCGCTCTCAGGCACATTTGGCATTCCCGCAAGGCTTGCCCACAATCCAAAAATGCCAAAAGAGCCTTCAAGCCCCTCCCGCTCCGACACACGAATTGAGAGACAGTACGTTAAAAATGAGACAAATAGATTAGAAAACAATAACGGCCAGCGTACAACACGCGGTATAAAACATTGGGGTTTAAGTGGTTATGTAAGCTTTCTGCCACGCTTTAAGTTCAGTGTAACTGGACAGGAAAGTAGCACGCAATCCCCAACGATTTCATACCGCCAAACCGTTACAAGTAATTTTAAACCAATATTGCGTAGAATAATCCGAAGTATTTTAAGCAATTTTTAAAAAAAATTACTGCTAAACCTAACGGTCAAATTCTTTTCAACCGACAATCGTGTAAATTGAAAAGTATGCAAACAAATTAATAAATGACAAAACTAAAATTTAAGTGGCTCTTTTATTCATTTCCTCTACTCTTTTTATTTAGCTGTCTTAACGAAGACGCAATTACAGAAGTTGAAATAGGTAAAAAAATTAAAATTGGGTATGTAGATTATGAAAAGGTTCAACAT
>JACXVH010000155.1 GCA_014763515.1 Flavobacteriaceae bacterium | reverse complement strand
TATTTCCGAATCAATCAAGGTGGAACAGGTCAGTTTGAAAGAACTTTAGTAATTGCAGATGAAGGAAGTTACGTTTCGTATCTAGAAGGTTGTACGGCTCCAAGTCGCGATGAAAATCAATTACACGCTGCAGTTGTTGAACTTATCGCTTTAGACAATGCTGAAATTAAATACTCTACCGTTCAAAACTGGTATCCAGGTAATAAAGAAGGTAAAGGTGGTGTTTATAACTTTGTAACCAAAAGAGGTTTATGCGAGAAAAACGCAAAAATTTCTTGGACACAAGTAGAAACGGGTTCGGCAGTAACTTGGAAATATCCTTCTTGTGTACTAAAAGGCGATAATTCAATAGGCGAATTTTATTCTATTGCAGTAACCAATAATTTTCAACAAGCCGATACAGGAACGAAAATGATTCATTTAGGTAAAAACACAAAGTCAACTATCATTTCTAAAGGTATTTCGGCAGGAAAATCACAAAACAGTTATAGAGGATTGGTTCAAATTTCATCAAGAGCTGAAAACGCACGTAACTTTTCGCAATGTGATTCTTTGTTAATGGGTAACGAATGTGGCGCACATACTTTCCCTTATATAGAAAGTAAAAATGCATCCGCTAAAATTGAACACGAAGCAACGACTTCAAAAATTGGTGAAGACCAAGTGTTTTACTGTAATCAAAGAGGAATTCCAACAGAAAAAGCAATTGCGTTAATCGTAAATGGATTTAGCAAAGAAGTATTGAATAAGTTACCAATGGAATTTGCTGTGGAAGCTCAAAAATTATTAGAGATTTCATTAGAAGGTTCAGTAGGTTAATTTGAAAATTTACCAATTGTCATTTCGAGCAAAAGCGAGAAATCACATAAACTAAGATAATAGATTCCGAAACAAGTTCGGAATGACAAAAAATAAGAATAAACATTGAAAACAATGCTAACAATAAAAAATTTACACGCTTCGGTAGAAGATAAAGAAATTTTAAAAGGAATTAATTTAGAAGTTAAAGCTGGTGAGGTTCATGCAATTATGGGACCAAATGGCGCTGGAAAGTCGACACTTTCTTCTATTATTGCTGGAAATGAAAATTACGAAGTAACGGAAGGCGAAATTATCCTTGATGGTGAAGATATTGCAGAATTAGCTCCAGAAGAAAGAGCACATGCGGGTATTTTCCTTTCGTTCCAATATCCTGTTGAAATTCCTGGGGTTTCAGTTACCAATTTTATTAAAACAGCGATCAACGAAAGTCGTAAAGCAAAAGGTTTAGAAGAAATGCCTGCAAACGAAATGTTGAAGAAAATTCGTGAAAAATCGGAATTATTAGAAATGGATAAGAAATTCTTATCTCGTTCGTTAAACGAAGGATTCTCAGGTGGTGAAAAAAAGCGTAACGAGATTTTCCAAATGGCAATGTTAGAGCCAAAAGTTGCTATCCTAGACGAAACGGACTCTGGTTTGGATATCGATGCTTTACGTATTGTTGCAAGCGGAGTTAATAAATTAAAATCTGCTGATAATGCTGTAGTTGTAATTACACACTACCAACGTTTATTAGATTATATCGTTCCAGATTTTGTTCACGTTTTAATGGATGGAAAAATTGTAAAATCAGGAACTAAGGAATTAGCGCTTGAGTTAGAAAAAAAAGGATACGATTGGATTAAAAATGAATTAGTTTAATTGTTTGTAGTTTATTGTTTATAGTTCACAAAGAACTTTTTAACAACTAACCATAAACCATAAACATATAGAATGGATTTAAAAGATAAATTACTTTCGTCTTACATGGCATTCGAAGAGAAATTCGATGAAAACTCTAGTTTACATGAAGTTCGAAATCAAGCCATAAAAAACTTTGAATCAAAAGGTTTCCCTTCAAAAAAAGAGGAAGCTTGGAAATACACGTCTTTAAATGCGGTTTTAAAAAATGATTTTTCGGTTTTCCCAAAATCAGAACCTGCAGTTGAATTTAAAGAAATAAAAAAATACTTTCTACATGATGTAGACACTTATAAATTAGTGTTTATCGATGGAAAGTTTAGTTCGTTTTTATCGCAAACTACGCACGATGGAATTGATGTTTGTTTATTGTCTTCGGTATTAAATAAACCAAAATACAAATTGGTTTTAGACACTTATTTTAACCAAGTGGCAAGCAAAGACGAGTCGTTAACTACGTTAAATACAGCTTTTGCAAAAGAAGGTGCATTTGTTAATATTCCTAAAGGGAAAATTGCAGATAAACCAATTGAAATTATTCATTTTTCAACTGGAAATGAAGCGGCAATTATGTTACAACCACGTAATTTAATTATTGTAGGAGAAAATGCACATGTTCAGATTATTGAGCGTCACCAAAGTTTGAATGAAAACCCTGTTTTAACGAATAGTGTTACTGAAATTTTTGCACAAAAAAGAGCCATTTGCGATTACTATAAAATTCAAAACGATGAACAATCGGCGAATTTAATTGATAATACTTATATCGCACAAAAACAAGAAAGTAGAGTAGCGGTGCATACGTTTTCATTTGGAGGTAATATCACGCGTAACAATCTAAATTTCTATCACCAAGGTGAACGAATTGATTCCACTTTAAAAGGAATTACTATCATTGGCGACAAACAACATGTAGATCATTATACATTAGTGCATCACGCCCAGCCAAATTGCGAAAGTCACCAAAATTACAAAGGTATTTATGGCGATAGTGCAACAGGAGTTTTCAATGGAAAAATCTATGTGGAAAAAGAAGCTCAGAAAACAGATGCTTTCCAACAAAACAATAACATTTTAGTAAGCGAGAAAGCAACTATTAATGCAAAACCACAATTGGAAATCTTTGCAGATGATGTAAAATGTTCGCATGGTTGTACTATTGGTCAGTTAGATGAAAGTGCGATGTTTTATATGCAACAACGCGGAATTCCTAAAAAAGAAGCAAGAGCCTTATTAATGTATGCTTTTACAGATGAGGTAATGGAAAGCGTTAAAATTCCAGAATTGAAACAACGAATCACAAAAATTATCGCAAACAAACTAGGCGTTAATTTAGGGTTTGATTTGTGAAAATAAATTAGAAACATTAAAAACCGCCTTAAGGCGGTTTTTTTATATTGTTAAATTATAATTTACTTACCTTTAGTTAAATTTTAATTCATGGAAAAATTGAATTTTTCAGAGATTTTGCTTCAAAAATTATATCAAAAGGAGTTTTTGGATGATAATAATTTAGAAGAATTGGCTGAATATCAAAAGAAAGGCATTTTTTCGTTGCGTAGCGAATTACTTTTAGTAATTTATTTTTCGGTAATTGTATTTACTTCTGGAATAGGAATTATTATTTATAATAACATCGATTCAATTGGACATTTAGCTATAATTTCAGCTAATTTTCTATTAATGATTGCTTGTTTTTATTTTAGTTTTAAAAATGCAAAAAGTTTTTCTAATGAAGAAGTTTTATTCGATAATCCATTGTATGATTATTTAGTCTTAACAGGCAGTTTACTGGCTTGTATCTTTTTAGGATATATTAATTTTCAATACCACATTTTTGACGAATCGTATGCGTATGTTTCGCTGATTTCTGCATTTCTATGTTTTTTTGTGGCATATTATTTTGATAATAGAATTGTTCTATCAATGGCTATAACTAGTTTAGCAGCTTTTATTGGTATAACAATTACACCAGAAAGTTTGTTTCATAATGAAGTGTATTCAAGTTTACAATTAACCTATTCAGGTTTGGGTTTAGGAATTATCTTACTCATTTGGATGGAATACACTTTCAAAAATAAAATAAAAGCTCACTTCCATTTTGTGTTTGCCACATTTGCTTTGCATTTATTGGGCGTATGTGTTTTATCAGGTTTGCTTTCAGAACATTGGTTCTTTTTTATTCCCATTTTAATAGGTTTTGGCTATTATTTCTATAAGTTTAGTTATAAAATTATGGCAACATCAATTTTT
>JACXVH010000154.1 GCA_014763515.1 Flavobacteriaceae bacterium | reverse complement strand
TTTATAAGTTAAATAGAAGATATTTTGAAGAAAAACTCTTCGATAGGCTTGTAATTGCTAACATTACAGGATTATGACAACAAACGGACAATCAGAAAAAAAAACTAACTTTTAAATGAACAATTCTTATAATTCAAAAAAAATAACGTTACTGAATGCAATTTCTATTGGCGTAGGAGGAATGGTAGGAGGAGGTATTTTTGCAGTATTAGGTTTAGCTGTTTCTATTGCAAAAGGAGGAACTCCTATTGCTTTTTTACTTGCTGGATTAATAGCTTTGTTAACAGCTTATTCTTACTCAAAATTATCGCTTCGGTATCCCGAGAATGGCGGAACTGTAGATTATATAGATGCCCAATATGGTGAAGGAATTTTTTCTGGAGGAATAAATAATTTGCTTTGGTTCAGCTATATTGTTATGCTTGCACTTTATGCTAGTGCTTTTGGTTCTTATGGAAATGCATTATATCATTTAACGTCAAATGTTTCATTAAATACTCACATTTATGAAAGTGGTATTTTAATTATTGCTTTATTATTAAATTTCTTAAGCGTAAAATTAGTGGGTAATATAGAATCGTTTTCTGTTATAATTAAACTGACAATTCTATTTCTTTTTGTTGTTTTAGGTTTATACGGCTTATCAGAACATTCTGAAAATATTCAGCAATTAGAATTAAAAAATTGGGCTACTACTATGAATTTAATTTCAGGAGGAATGGTAATTTTTGTCGCTTATGAAGGTTTTGAATTAATTGCTAATTCAGTTTCTGACTTAAAAAATAGAGAAAAAAATACGGCCAAATCTTATTTTATTTCTGTAGTTTTTGTAATCATACTATATTTATTAATAGCGGTCATTACAATTGGTTCATTACCTTTTTCAAAAATTGCTTCAGCTCAAGATTATGTTTTAGCAGAAGCGGCCGAACCTTTTTTAGGTAAAATAGGTTTTACAATTATTACAATTACAGCACTAATATCTACATTTTCAGCAATAAATGCAACTGTTTTAGGTAGTGGTAGAGTAAATTATGATATAGCACAAAACGATGAATTACCCAAGTATTTTACTCATCAATTTCATGGTAAACCAATTGGTTTTATTGTAACCGCATTTCTTTCGCTATTATTAGTCAATTTTTTTAATTTAGAAAGTATTTCAACTGCGGGAAGCTCTGGTTTTCTGCTAATTTTTACTATCGTTAATTTTGTTGCTTTTAAAAAACATAAACTACTTCAATCAAATAAACTTTTACATCTTTTAGCAACTGCTTTATCCTTTTTTGCTTTTATTGTTTTATTGATTCAACAATTTGAAACGAATATTTTAGGTTTTAGTGTTGCAATTGGAATAATATTCTTAAGTTTTTTAGTTGAGTTTATTTATAGAAGAAGTAAATAATAATTATTATAAATTTTTAGATTAAACCTAAAATTCAGTTTTTAAGTTAAATCGACGATTTTTAGTAAAATATGTTATATAATGTAAGGGATAACCTTTACAAAATCTTTAATTTTCTTAAATTCCTTTGGATAAATTTCGATAATGCGTAATTTGGGTTAAATTCAATTTGTAACAAAAGTAGCTGTCGTTCAATATCATTACTAATACTTTTGATTTATAAAACTAATCAAAATGTCAAAAATAGTAATACTTGGAGCTGGAATTGCTGGTCATACTGCAGCTTCACATTTAAGAAGAAAACTTTCCAAAGAGCACGAAGTTTTGGTGGTTTCCCCGAATAGAAATTATCAATGGGTGCCTTCTAATATTTGGGTAGGTATTGGTAGAATGAAACCAAAAGATGTAATCTTTCCACTTGAACCCTTATACAAAAGAAAAGGAATTGGTTACAAACAAGCAAAAGCAGTATCCTTTCATCCAGAAGGAGATGTGTCTGAACAAAAGCCTTATATCTTAGTTGAAGGTGTTTATGGAGAAACTCTTGGAAAACAAGAAAAAGTAACTTATGATTACTTAATTAATGCAACCGGACCAAAATTAGCATTCGATTTAACGGAAGGTTTACAACCTGCAACAAATAAAGTGTATTCGGTTTGTACATACGACCATGCAGAACATGCTTCTGAAGCCTTACATAAATTAATTGATTCACTTAAAAAATCAGATAAAAAAGCTAAAATTCTTATTGGAACAGGTCATGCAAAAGCAACTTGTCAAGGTGCAGCTTTTGAGTATATTCTAAATGTTGAAAAAGAATTGCAAAAATTTGGTGTTCGTGATAAAGCTGAAATTACATGGATTTCAAACGAATATGAATTAGGTGATTTTGGTATGGATGGTATGTTATTAGATTACAACGGATTCAATATGAAATCTAAGGATATGGTTGAAATGATTTTTGAAGATCGAGGAATTAAATGGATTCTTGGTGCTGGTGTAACTAAAGTTGAAGATGGATTAGTTCATTATGAAAATTTAGAAGGTGAATATAAAACTGAAACTTTTGATTTTGGTATGTTAATTCCTGCCTTTTCAGGTCATGGTTTTCAAGCATACGATAAACAAGGTCAAAATATAACCGATAAATTATTTAAAGGTTTTATGATTGTTGATGCAGATTATACACCAAAACCATATGAAGAATGGACAGTTCAAGATTGGCCAGAAACTTATCAAAACCCTTCATATAAAAATATTTTTGCACCTGGAATTGCATTTGCACCGCCGCATTCTATTTCTAAACCAAGAAAAAGTAAAAATGGTACCGATATTTTTCCATCACCACCACGCACAGGAATGCCTTCTGGAATAACAGCTAAATTAGTAGCGGATAATATTATTGATAGTATTAAAGCTGGAAAAGAATCTTTACATCATAAAGGTTCTTTAGGAAATATGGGAGCTGCTTGTATTGCATCTGCTGGTTACGGAATTACACAAGGTAGTGGTGTATCAATCACAACTTATCCTATTGTTCCAGATTATAAAAAATATCCAAAAACTCAAGGAAGAGATATCAATAAAACCTTTGGAGATATTGGTTTAGCAGGGCATTGGGTAAAATTAGCATTACACTATGCTTTTATTTGGAAAGCAAAAATGCGACCTTTTTGGTGGTTAATTCCTGAATAAAAAAAATTAAAAATCATGACACAAAGAATATCAAAAGCACAAAAGCGTAAGATGCAGAATCCACTATTACAACTGTTTAAATTTTTCTATTTAAATATTAGAATTTTGAAAATTGTTGCGGGTGGTCATGGCGGAACGCGATAATAACACATCGACATTGTTGATGATTGTTTTTAGTTTTATTGGTTAGTACAAAAGCACCTTTTTAAGGTGCTTTTGTTTTTTTGTAATAAAGGTTACAATCTAGTGTAACTCTTGTTACTGAATGAGGAATTTTCTAAACCTAAATTTGCTAAAAAATAATAACGATGAACAAAGTAAAATTAAGTCTTGCAATTATTATCTCAGCAGGATTAAGTGTAGTAGCTCAAGATACTTTATCAGTCTCTAAGAGCGATGTACTTGAAAAAGTGAATGATAAAAATTTGCAAATAAAAATTGCAGAAAAAGCATTCAAATCTGCTCAAGCTGATTATCGTCAGTCGAATGCTTTGTTTATGCCAAACATTTCGGCGTCACACACAGCAATTACAACTACAAACCCTTTAATGGCTTTTGGTTCAAAATTAAATCAGGAAATTTTAACAATGGCCGATTTTAATCCAGCTCTGCTAAATGACCCTGAACATGTTGAAAATTTTGCTACTATGATTGAAGTACAACAACCGTTAATCAATTTAGATGGTTTGTACGAAAGAAAAGCAGCAAAAGCAAAGATGGAAGCCATGAGTTTGCAAACGGAACGTACTAAAGAGTATTTACAGTTAGAAGTTTCAAAAGCGTATATGCAATTACAATTAGCGTACAAAGCAGTTGGTGTTTTAACAAAAGCTAATGAAACAGCTCAAGGAAACTTAAAAATGGTAGAAAACTACTTCAAAAACGGAATGCT
>JACXVH010000153.1 GCA_014763515.1 Flavobacteriaceae bacterium | reverse complement strand
TATCTTCGATGATTTCTAAAAGTGTAATTCGGTTTTGACTATCTAATGCTTGAAGACCAAAATCATCTAATATAATGACGTTTTGTCGTTCTATTTTGGTTGTGGTAATTTCATTCATAAGTATTTGATTTTAATTTATTTATAATAGTTTTTCCCTCTGATGTTATTGTGATTGGGTAACTCAAAATCTTCTTCTTGCTCATTCTCAGCGTTATCTAAGTTATTTTCCAAAATGTTTTGGATGGCTTTAAAACTGTAAATCCTAAAATCGAGTGCGCGTTTACAAGCGTTGATTAATCGTTGTTTTCCTACTTTCTTCTCAAAGTTTAATATCCCTAAACAACTTTTATAAGCTTGTTCGGGATGATTTCTACTTTCGATAATCTGGATGATATAATTCGCAACTGCTTGATCAATACTGTTTGCCCAATCAATAAACCGACTAGCACTCCAATCAGCCACAAACTGATGCGTGCTGGCTAAATGTTCCGCAATAGTGGTGTAATCGTAAGGTTTGTAATTTCTTGGATGAATAGCGATTCGGTTGTATTTGTAGAAGATTTCAACCGTAGTTTTGGTATACAAAAGTTTTACTTTTTTCCTCACGTATTGGTACGGAACGCTGTAATAACTTTTGTCTTGACTCAATAATGCATGACCGTTTTGCATTACTGTTGCAAAGGATTGGTATTTGATTTCAAAGCGTTCTTGAGGCAATGGACGTAGTTTTTGTTTCTCATCTTCCATAAATAATTCATAGCGAGAATAGGGTCTTCCTGTGAGCTTTTTATGATTATGAGCATCTAATAAATCCCATATTTGGTGGTTTAATTCTTCTAAGCTATAAAACTGTTTTTGTTTTAGATGCACATAAATTCTTCGATACAAGATTTTTACAGCTCCTTCAGCCAATGATTTATCTCTTGGTTTGTAAGCTCTTGCAGGTAATATGGTAGTTTCGTAATGCTCTGCTAAATCGGCTAAGGTTTCGTTGATTGTTGGTTCAAAACGACTACTCTTAATTACGGCTGACTTTAGATTATCTGGAACAATTGCCACAGGAACGCCTTCAAAAAAACGCATAGCATTTTCTCTACCGAAGCTACAAAATCTTCTTTCTGTTGGCTCATAGAAGCTTCTGCATACGTGTGCTGACTTGCGCCTAATATGGCAACAAAAAACTGTACTTCTTTAATCTCTCCCGTATCTTTATCAATAATAGAAAGTGTTTTTCCAGCATAATCCACATACATTTTATCACCCGATTTGTGATTCATGTGCATTACTGGATTAACGTGTTTACTCCATATTTTAAAGTGATGTCTAAATTGAGAACTCTTAAAACCATCAGGATGTATAGCAATGTATCGCTCCCACATGTGTTGGACGGTAACTCCAACTTTTTTGAGTTCACGTTCCATTTGTGGAAAAAAATCATAAAGCTTTTGTAGTCTGGGATCTATGGTTTCAACTGTATTCTGTGAAAATAAAACTTCAAGTTCGGCATCTGTTTTGGTATCAATAGCTTCAAAACTTAAGCCTAGAAGTTCAAATAAAGAAATATATTTCTTTACCGTATTTCTTGAAAGTGATAAGTAATTGCTAATAAACAACTTACTCTTGCCACTACAGTGAAATTTAATTACTTTTCTAATCTTACTCATGTCTGTTACTTTGTTTGCCATAATCCGTATTTTTTGTACGAATGTATGGGCTAACAACATGAAAGAAAGTAACTGTTTTTAATGACTAATTTACCCTAAAATTTAGGTGGTCAATTTGGACTGGAATTGGGAGGTCAGTTTGCACCGAAATCGGTGGTCAATTTAGACTGGAAAGAGGTGGTCAATTTGACCGTTTTTTCCAGGAAGGAAATCCAACGAAAATTACAGTTTCAAATGCGGAAAATCCATTTGTAAATTCAGAAATCATAATTAAAAACACATATTCTGATTTTATTACAAATTAAAAAGTCCCGATTTAATCGGGACTTTTATTATAATTTATTCGCTAGCGATGTCCAACCACCACCGTTTATACAATCAATTCCATTTTGTTTTAAAATTGAAGTAGCTTGTGCACTTCTCATTCCACTTCGGCAACATGCAATTACTGGTTTGTTCCATTTTTTTATTTCCGAAACTTTTCCATTCAATACTTGTAATGCAATATTTTTTGAATCCGGAATATGTCCTTCAGCAAATTCTTCTGGAGTTCTCACATCAAGAATTATAGCTCCTTTTGCAACATATTCTTGTACATCATTCGTTTTGTTTCCAAAACCTAAAACATCTAAAATTCCCATAGTTAATTATTTTTCTACAAATTTAATGCGGTTTGTGAATATTGTAAGTAACAAAAGTTACTCAATTAAACAGTCTCGTTTTCACGCATAATTAACTCAATACCATTGGTAATTAAATGAGCCACTTCTGGACGTTTTATCTTAATGTTTTCTAAATGTAATAACGTTTTTTCTAATAAATCTTCATTGCCTTGTAAATTGGCTATTTCAGCTATCTCAACTGTTAACAACCAATCGTTTGGATGTCCTGAAGAAACCGAAGCAAATGCTTCTTTTAATGTAGTGATTGCAGGCTTTCCTTCTCTAATATTGCGAACACTCAAATAGAGTCTTTCCAATTCTTCTCTCTCAGGAGATTTTTTCTGTTTAATCGTTTGTGAAGACGGAACGTGATTAATCATATCAAAGCTATTTACATCAGCCGGACCGGAAAAAGCGGAAATTACTTTTTTACCCACAGCCATATCATAAATACCCCATTCTGGTTGGAAAAGAATTGTGTCGTTGTGTGTTACTGTACAATTTTTGAATTTAATCAATAAGATTTCGCCTTGTAAATTACGTGTTCCGGTTACAATTTCACCTACAACTTTAATATTTCCTTCAAATTCTAAAGTTACTTGTTCGCCTTCGTAAATGTCATATGCACGCAAATCTCTTGGACTCATTTCTTCAATCGCCAAATTGATACCTTTTAGTTTTCCAATTGGTGAACCAAAGCCTTCCGCATGATATTCTGTTCCGTGGCCTACCAATTCTTTTTCTCGATGAGAAAGTGCTGTTTTTCCTGTAGTTTGAACATAAACTGGTTTTCCTTCGTCTTCAATTACATTGGTAAAAACACCCGAAATTTGAAGTCCTGTACTCAATTCAATTGTTCCTAAAGCATTCGAATGAATCAATTTTTTAATTCCTGATAATCCACCAGTTCGTAAAGCCATCTTGTTCGCAAATTCCTCTAAAACAGAACTTAAATGTGCAAAATCGGGTGTTACATAAAGTTGAGGTTGTGGTTTTGTAATATCAAAACTTTGGTCAGCAGCTGAAATATCGTAAGGGATTTTTTTTACATTATCGGTCATACACCAAGCACTTTCTCCAATCGAAGATAGTAAACCAGCACCATAGATTTTTGGATTATCAACCGTTCCAATCAAACCGTATTCTACTGTCCACCAATGTAGGTTTCTAATACGAGACATTTCCGATAATTCGCCCATATTATTCTGCAAGAAATCCACTTGTGCTTCCGCTTTCTTAATTTCTTCTTCTGGGGTATCTTCTGCTTCTTTTAAAATCGAAAGCAAACGAATGGCTTCATACAATTCATAATCACGAGCAGAAGAAATGGCTTTACAACCAATTTCACCAAAACGTCTTAAATATTCTGCATATTCAGGATTTGCAATAATAGGCGCGTGGCCAGCACCTTCGTGAATAATATCTGGTGCAGGTGTATATTCAATGTGTTCTAATTGACGAATGTCGCAAGCAATAACCAAAACATTATAGGCTTGGAATTCCATAAATGCATTTGGTGGAATAAATCCATCTACTGCTACAGCAGCCCAACCAATCTCTTTTAAAATACGATTCATACCGTACATACTAGGAATAGATTCGATATCAATTCCAGTTTTACGTAAACCTTCTAAATAAGATTCATGGGCAACTTTTGAAAGATAATCTACATTTTTA
>JACXVH010000152.1 GCA_014763515.1 Flavobacteriaceae bacterium | reverse complement strand
ATATTATGATTGGCGTTTTAAGTATTTATTATAAATTACCGTTTCCGTTTCCAAGTTTTGAAAAATTAGATAGTGAACTAATTACAAAATATTCGGGAACTTATGCTTCTGCTGAAATACCTATTAAATTAACAATTTTTGAAAAAAATGGAGACTTAATGGCTCAAGGAACAAATCAACCTGCATTTCCATTAACACTTAAAGACAAAAAAACATTTATCTTTGCTACAGCTGGAATTGAAATAGATTTTGAAGAAAATAGTTTGATTCTCAAACAAGGCGGAATAAAAATTAATTTTTCTAAAGAATAATGCAAGGCAGTACAACAGAAATTACTCCTCTTATAATTACAAAAATTAAAAAGATAACCAACAGTCAATATCTTGATGTAGTAGGAGTAATTCTCGTTGTTTCAGTCTCAATATATTTAGAATACTACAAAACCACTTATAGTTTTTCATTCAACAACAAAAACTATATTTTCTTTTTAGGATATTTCTCTATTTTAAATACTTGTTTTTCCATGATGGCTACACGATTAGTAACCAAAAAAAACAACTTTGGTAACCTAATTGGAACTTTAAATACAGCTTTGAGTGGAACTATAGATTATTTATTGGGAAATATTGGAGCAATTTTAACTTATCCTGTTTCATTTTTTGGAAATTTTATTGCTTATCGAATTTGGAAGAAAAAGAAAAAACTAAATAGCATCGACTTTATTTTCTTTAGAAATATTGGATTAGGACTTTTATTATCCTTGCTGTTAAATTATATTGCCTTTACTTCTTTTTCAAATCAAACAATAGATTGGAAATTATTTTTTGCCATCGCTATTCCTGCTGGAATAAGTTTTGGAGGAACTTTCAATCTTGGAAGAATGTATCCAGACAATTGGATCAACTGGCAAGTCTATAACCTATTTAAAATTGTACAAAATTTAATGCTCATGAACATCGCTAACACAGTTAAATATGTCTTTTATTTAATCAATGCTGCATTAGGATTAATTACTTGGAAACACGATTTCAAATTCTCTCAAAAAAATATTTAAAAAAATAGGTTTGTATAATTAATAATAAATTGTAGTTTTGCACTCCCTTAATTGGGAATGGAATGTTTAATTTAAATTAATTATTGTGAACACATTAAGCTACAAAACAGTATCGGCTAACAAAGCTACTGCAGACAAGCAGTGGATTGTTGTAGACGCTGAAGGGCATAATTTGGGTCGCTTTGCTTCAAAAGTAGCAATGCTTTTAAGAGGTAAGTACAAACCAAATTATACGCCACACGTTGATTGTGGTGATAACGTAATTGTTATCAACGCAGAAAAAATCAACCTTACTGGTAACAAATTAAATGACAAAGTTTACACACGTCACACAGGTTACCCAGGAGGACAAAGAACTTTAACTGCTAGAGAGCAACAGGCTAAAAACCCTGCTACTATAGTAGAGAAAGCTGTAAAAGGAATGTTGCCTAAAAACAAATTAGGCGCTGAATTATTCCGCAATTTAAATGTATACGTAGGTGCAGAGCACAAGCATGGGGCTCAAAAACCTAAAATGGTAAACTTAAACGATCTTAAGTAATGGGAGTTATTCACAAAATCGGTAGAAGAAAATGTGCTGTTGCACGTGTTTATCTAACTGAAGGTACAGGAAAAATCACTGTAAACAAAAGAGAATTTGCTAACTACTTCCCTACACCAACATTACAGTACAAAGTAATGCAACCTTTAGCTATGACTGAAAATGCAGAAAACTTTGACGTTAAAATTAATGTTTATGGTGGTGGTTCAACTGGTCAAGCTGAAGCTGTACGTATGGCTATTGCTAGAGCTATGTGTGAGGTAGATGCTGAAAACAGATTAGTTTTAAAACCAGAAGGATTACTAACAAGAGATCCTAGAATGGTAGAACGTAAGAAATTTGGTCAGAAGAAAGCACGTAAGAGATTCCAATTCTCTAAACGTTAATCTTATCCAATTCGTTCATTTATTTTTATTAAAATTAGAAACAAAGTTGCCCGGATTTTCTTTTTTACAAAAGAAATTTAGTTTAGCATCTAAATGAAGCCTAAAGTTTAAAGCAAACTGCTTAAAACGAACGGAACATTGCTAATCAACGGAACGTAAACTATTTAAAAAAATGGCAAACAAAATAGACGTTAAAGAATTATTAGAAGCAGGTGTTCACTTTGGACACATGACTCGTAAGTGGGATCCAAACATGGCTCCTTACATTTATATGGAGCGTAATGGTATTCATATCATTAACCTATATAAAACTGCAGCTAAAATTGAAGAAGCTAACGAAGCTTTAAAGAAAATTGCTGCGTCTGGTAGAAAAGTATTATTCGTTGCTACCAAAAAACAAGCTAAAGACATCGTTGCTGAAAAAGCTGCTGCTTGTAACATGCCTTACATCACTGAAAGATGGCCAGGTGGTATGTTAACTAACTTCGTTACTATCCGTAAAGCTGTTAAAAAAATGGCTTCTATCGATAGAATGAAAAAAGACGGTACTTTCGATACTTTATCTAAAAAAGAGAAATTACAAATTGAGCGTTTAAGAGCTAAGTTAGAGAAAAACTTAGGTTCAATTGCTGATATGACAAGATTACCAGCAGCTTTATTTGTAGTTGACGTAAAAGCAGAACATATCGCTGTTAAAGAAGCTCAAAAATTAAACATTCCAGTGTTCGCAATGGTAGATACGAATTCAGATCCTCGTCCAATCGATTTCGTAATTCCTGCAAATGATGACGCTTCTAAATCAATCGATAAAGTGCTTTCATTAGTTTCTTCTGCAATTGTTGACGGTTTATCTGACAGAAAAGCAGAAAAAGAAGATACGAAAGAAACTGAAGCTAAAACAGAAGCTACAGCTAACAAATAAATAATATTTTAATTCCAAAAACAAACTCCAAATTCCAAAAAAGCTTATTTGAAACAAAAGTTGATAATAATTTAAAATTGGAATTTGGTTTTTGAGTTTTGGAATTTTTAATTTTTAAAAAAAATATAAAAAATCATGGCAAATATTACTGCTGCAGACGTAAATAAATTAAGACAGACTACCGGAGCTGGTATGATGGATTGTAAAAAAGCTTTAGTAGAAGCTGAAGGTGACTTTGATAAAGCAATCGAAATCCTTAGAAAAAAAGGACAAAAAGTTGCTGCTAATCGTTCAGACAGAGAATCTACTGAAGGAGCTGCAATTGCTGCTGTAAATGCAGATAACACTACAGGTGTAGTAATCACTTTAAATTGTGAAACTGACTTCGTAGGTAAAAATGAAGGTTTCGTGAAATTAGCTACAGATTTAGCTAACCAAGCGTTAAACTATGCTGATAAAGATAGCTTCTTAGCTTCTGATTTCGGTGGAATTACTGTTGCCGAGAAATTAATCGAGCAAACAGGTGTAATTGGTGAAAAAATTGAAATCGGTTCTTTCGAAAGATTAGAAGGTGCTTTTGTAGGTTCTTATATTCACGCTGGTAATAAAATTGCTACTTTAGTTGCATTATCTGCTAAAGTAAACGGTGGTGAAGAAGCTGCTAAAAACGTTGCTATGCAAGCAGCTGCTATGAACCCAATTGCTTTAAATGAAGCTGGTGTTGATGCTGCAATTATCGAAAAAGAAATTGAAATCGCTAAAGAACAATTAAGAGCTGAAGGAAAACCAGAAGCTATGCTAGACAATATTGCAAAAGGTAAAATTCAACGTTTCTACAAAGACAATACTTTAGTTAACCAAGATTATATTAAAGATGGTTCTATGAGTGTTGCTGCTTATGTTAAAACTGTTGACGGTGGCTTAACTGTTACTGGTTTCAAAAGAGTTGCTTTAGGATAATTTTTCCCAAAAGACATTGAATTGTCCTAAAAAAGGTTGACTCGTTAATAATTCAAATATAATTAAATGGTACTATAACATAAACTGTGTAAGTAGAAAAAATAATGGGGTTTTAAAACCCCATTATTTTTTTGTTTAATTTTAAATTTTACACAGTCTTAT
>JACXVH010000151.1 GCA_014763515.1 Flavobacteriaceae bacterium | reverse complement strand
GACATTTTTCTTGTTTTTTAGTCAACTTTTTTCAGGACAAGACATTCATTAAAAAAAGCCTTTCGTTTGAAAGGCTTTTTTTGTGCGGGTGAAAGGACTCGAACCTTCACACCTTGCGGCACCAGATCCTAAGTCTGGCGTGTCTACCAATTTCACCACACCCGCAGTGGCTTTTATTGTGGGTGCAAATATAAATATTACTTTCTTATAAACAAACGGAAATAAAAAATATTTTTTATATCAAAATTTTTATAAATTAGCAATCTTAATCCCAAAAAAATAAAACTTAACTAACTAAAAATGAGAAATAACTACATTTTATCATTTTTTTTCTTAATTAGTTTATTTGTTAAATCTCAAACACCTGAGCAGGTTAAACAAATAATTGCTAATTATGATTTAAAAAAAGGAGAAGAACTTTACAAACAAGTTAAAGCAAGACAAAAAGCTGACAAGGAAAAAGCAATAACTTTTGCTAAAAAAAATAACATTCCAGTTTATCGAGAAAATAAAGACGGTAGTTTTGATGAGTTGATGTATTTATTGCCAAGTGGTGAGCCTATTTATTTTTCTATTGATAACGCCCAAGCTGCAACCTCTACTCGAGTTGATTTTTTAAGATCTGGAGGGGGGTTAGGATTAAATCTAACAGGATTAGGTATGGTTCCCAGAATGTGGGATGGCGGCCCTATACATGAACATCAGGAATACGCTGGCCGTATCACAATGGTTGATGGAACAACTAGAAATACAAATAGTTTCCACTCAATTCACGTAATGGGAACCATGATTGCATCGGGTACTTTTAGTGGTAGATCTGATGCAAAAGGAATGGCTCCACAAGCAACGGCTCGTTCTTTCGATTGGAATGAAGACGAAAGCGAAGCTATTGCTGAAGCTATGAACGGTATGCTTTTATCTAACCATTCATATGGAATTCCAATTGCTAATGTACCTGGATCTTGGTATATGGGAGCTTATACTCAAGATTCCTACAATTGGGATGTTATTGCATACAATTTCCCATATTATTTACCGGTAATGTCTGCGGGAAATGATGGCGGTACAACAAACCCAAACCCTACCACAACAGGCTATGATAAATTAAACGGGAATAAAACCTCTAAAAATATTTTAACTGTAGCAAATGCTCTGGATGCAACAGTTAATACCACTACTGGCGCTATAACTGGAGGAGGAACAATACACGCATCTTCAAGTCAAGGACCTGCAGATGACAGAAGAATTAAACCCGATATTACTGGTGATGGTGCCGGGACGGGTTCGGGAATATATTCTTGCGGAAATGGTAGTGGTACTGGCGGTACAACTTCACAGTATACAACAATGCTGGGTACTTCAATGGCTGCACCAAATGTAACTGGAACACTTACTTTAGTTCAACAACATTATTATAATGTTAATGGTTCGTTTATGAAGGCGGCAACTCTTAAAGGATTAGCTTGTCATACAGCAACTGACAGGGGAAGACCTGGCCCAGACGCTAATTATGGATGGGGATATTTAGATGCTAAATCATGTGTTGAAGCTATAACAAATAATGGTTTAACTTCATGGATTTCGGAAGAAACTTTGAATCAAGGTCAAACGTTTACTATGCAAGTAGTTGCTCAAGGAGGTGGAGTACCACTTTTAGGATCAATAACTTGGACTGACGCACCTGATGCTAGTAAAATTAACAATGGCACCTTAAACGAATCAACACCAGATTTAACAAATGATTTAGACATCAGGATAACTCAAGCATCAAACACGTACTATCCTTGGCGTTTACAAACTAATGCTACTGCAAATGCTACAAGAACAGGTGACAATAATGTGGACAATGTAGAACGTATTAATATAGACGCACCAACTGCTGGAATTGTTTACACAATTACAGTAACCCATAAAGGAACTTTAGTAGACGGTCCTCAAAATTTTTCTTTAGTTGTGACAGGTATTACATCAAATTTTACATTTAATACGATTGCTAATACACAAACTGTTTGTTCTAATGCATCAAATCCAGTTTACAATTTTAATTTCAAGAAAATTGGCGGAGGAAGCGTTACACTTTCTGCAAATAATGTACCTACAGGAGCAACTTTAAACTTTAATCAAACATCAATTAATGCAGATGGAACTTTTTCTGTTACATTAAGTAACCTAACAAATGTAGCTGCGGGAACTCACGAAATAGAAATAATTGGAAGCAACGGATCTGAATCCGAAACAAGAAAAATTTATTTAACAGTTTATCATACAGATTTTACATCATATCCTCAACTTACTAGTCTTCCTACTAACGGAGCAACGGGAATATCTACATCTCCAACATTAGAGTGGAATAATAATGATAATGCCGAAAGTTATACTATAGAGATTGCAACCGATGCGGATTTTAACAACATAATTCATACTTCTGTTGAAACGGGAACTTCAATTCAAGTAAACGGATTAACTGATCAAACAGTTTATTATTGGAGAGTTACGCCAACTAATAGATGTGGTACTGGAAACGCTTCTGCAACAAAAGCTTTTCAAACTGGTATTTTAAATTGTGCCTATTCCTACACACAAAATACTGACGTTGCCATTAACAACACACTAGACAATTCTGGTATTGGAATGGGTGTTGGTTGGAGTATTTCAAGCGTGAATGTTCCAGATAATTTTACAGTTGGAAATGTAAATATGGATTTAGTTTTAAACCATACTTATATACAAGACATGACTATTTATCTTGAAGATCCTTTTGGAAATTATATCATTTTAGCTCAAGAAGCTTGTGGCGACAACGATAATATTAATGCCAAATTTATAGATGGTGGCCTCCCAATTACTTGTACTACTTCTGTACCCGCACTAACTGGAAATGTTCAACCAAATCAACCTTTAAGTACTTTTCAAAATGGAAATTCAAATGGAAACTGGCTGTTATATGTAAATGACCCTTATAACGGTGATAACGGTATTATTGATAGTTGGACACTTAATTTATGTAGTATTGCTCCTATTACAAATGTTCCAAATTTAGTAAACAATGGAATTGTAACTTTAACTAATACATCGCATGAGGTTATAACTTCTGAAATATTTGCTTCAACTTCTTCTGAGTCTGCATCACAACAAGTATTTACTTTAGTAGAACTGCCAAGCATAGGTGAAATAAAATTAAACGATGTTACTTTAGCTATTGGAGACACTTTTACACAAAACGACATTGATAGCGGTAATTTAACATATGTTAATACAGAATCTTCAAGTAATACTACCACGATGATTGTTGATGTTAAAAATTCAGCAAATGGATGGATTGGAGATCAAGTTGTAAATATTAACATTTTAGCTTGCGGCGACATCAGTACAACATGGAATGGTTCATCTTGGTCAAATGGAGCGCCAACGAAGATAAAAGCAGCTGTTTTTACAGGGAACTATTCTTCAACAGGAAGTTTAGATGCTTGTTCTATTACGGTTAGCAACAATGCTCAAGTTATTGTTAATGCAGGAGATACTTTTGTAGTAAATGGAGCAGTTAATATTGCTTCTGGTTCATCATTAACAGTTGAAAATAATGCTGCATTACGTCAAATAGATAATACTGCTGTAAATACGGGTGCCATTTTAGTAAAACGCAGTTCATCTCCAATGATACGTTTAGATTATACAGCTTGGTCTGCACCAGTTGCTTCACAACAGTTACAAGCGTTTTCACCTAATACTTTAGCTACTCGTTTCTACGAATATTTATACACAGGAACTACAACGCCAACAGCTTATCAATCGGTAACACCAAATTTTTAAGTGATAATACTAGTGTTGGGGCTCTTTATTTTTGGACTAATACAACTCCAGCAAGTGGCGGTGTATATCCACAAAATAATTTTGCTTCTTATACTACTCTAGGGGGAACTGCTGCCTTTGCAAGTGGTAAAGTACCAAACGGAACTATCCAAACAGGCCAAGGATTTTTTGTTCAAGCTACTGCTGCCGATGCAGTTGTATTTAACAATGCACAACGTACAAATGCTGTTACAAGTACGCAATTCTTTAGAACAGCACAGACTAATAGTACAACAACTCCTGTAGAAAAACACAGAGTTTGGTTAAACTTAAATGATGCTAATACTTCATACAACCAAATTCTTGTAGGTTATATGGAAGGTGCTACAAGCGCTGTTGACTTAGCAATAGATGGTAAAATATTAGATGATACTAAACCAATGATTTACTCAGTTTTAAATAATGAAGCTTATGTAATTCAAGGTAAAGCATTACCATTTAACGATGAAGATATTGTGCCTGTTGGTTTAAAAGTTTTAGAAGCGGGTAATTATAACATTGCAATTGAAACATTTGATGGCTTATTTGATACTCAAAATGTGTATTTAAAAGACAACCAATTAAATATTATTCACGATTTAAAACAATCGCCATATGACTTTACAAGTGCTGCCGGTGTTTTTGAAAATCGTTTCGAATTGGTTTACAAATCAACATTATCACAAGATGAAGTAATCGCAGAAAACCATGTTTCAATATATTCAAATGAACAAGGCATTCAAGTTTCATCAAGTAAAACCATTCAAGAAGTTGTTATCTACGATGTTTTAGGTAGAGTTTTATATCAAGACTATACCATAAACAAAGAAAACTTTACAATACAATCTATTTTAAAAGCAAACCAAGCTTTAATTGTAAAAGTAAAAGACAATAATGGTGTTGTAAAAACTGAAAAAGTGATCTATTAATAAATTATAACTTTAACATAAAAACAAAAGGCTAGTAAATATTTATACTAGCCTTTTGTTTTACTTAATTTGTTCCAAAAATGGAATATCTGGATTTAGGATCTTATTTAAAAGATCAATTAAAGTTATTTTAAACTCATTTAAAACACTTTCGTTTATTTTTGAACTGTCAGTATATAAAAAAGGTAAAAAACCGTTTCCAAGGTTTTTAAAGGATATAATTCCTGCTTCTACTTCATATTCTTTAAAATCATCATTTGAAGATAGCATAAGGGCATAACAAAGCAATTGAATGATTTTATCGTTTTTAATTTCATCCATTATAAAAGAAAAATCTTTTAATTTTAGATTTCTAGCTTCAACTTTACCGGTTTTGTAATCTATAATTCGAATCTTGTTATTTCTTTTTTCGATTCTATCAACTTTTCCAGCAATTTTTATTTCGAATGGTAATTTTTCATCTTTAAGAATATAACTTAAGTCTTTCTCTAGTGCTAAAATTTGAATTTCTTCTCCATTGAGTACCGCTTCTTTTTCTAATTGCAATAAATTGTAAATATTTCGCTTCGCTACTTCAAAAGCAATAAAATTCTTTCCTTTTCTAATATTTCCTTGCTTGTAAACAATTTTAAATTCTTCTTCAACAAATTGATCAATATTGGAAATCATATCATCAATGTCGTTAATCTCAATTATTTTTTCATTTTGTTCTAATGGCGAATATAATTTTTCCAAAGCATTATGAATAATAGTTCCCAAAGTATTTACTGCGATATTTTCTTCTACATCATCAACATCATTTATACTCAAAACACGCTGTAAATAAAATTGTTTAGGATCTCGAATAAAATTTGTCAAAGATGAAGGTGAAAAACCTTTTTCTGTTGCAATACTTTTAAGTCGTTCTAAAAGTAAATTAGATTTTTGAATTTCAAATTTTTCATAGGCGCGTTCTGGCAATACAGCATTAAAAGTTGTTTTCTTTAAATTATGTTGAGATAAAGTTTCAATTTCTAATTGCTGTAAAAATCTACTTTTTTCACCTGCATCTATTCCTTCTGAATCGGTATTGTAGAGTAAATAAACATTTTTGGCTCTAAATAACAAATGATAAAAATGATAACTATAAATAGCATCTTTTTCTTTGCTAGTTGGCAAACCAATTTCTCGTTTTACATCATAAGGAATAAATGACATTTGAGATTTTCCTGAAGGAAATTTACCTTCATTTACAGATGTTATGATTACGTTTTCAAAATCTAATACTCTAGATTCTAAAACCCCCATAATTTG
Source organism: Flavobacteriaceae bacterium (assembly GCA_014763515.1). GTDB lineage: Bacteria > Bacteroidota > Bacteroidia > Flavobacteriales > Flavobacteriaceae > Flavobacterium. The sequence goes on along the minus strand of JACXVH010000151.1, from coordinate 1,593 downwards.
CAATCCTGTTAAAGGTTCTCCTTCAAAAGAAACTTCTGCTAAATCTTGAATTTGTTTAAAAACAACTTGTAAATCATCAACATCATTAATATAACTATACCTTTCTTGATAAGAAATTATTTTATTAAGCTCTTTATAAACCGAATGTAAAAACGTGATATTTATCTTTTGGTTTTCAACATCTAAAACAAGATTTTCTCTAACAAAATCTAAAACTAATTTTAAACGATTGAGAATTTGCAAAATAGTGCTGTCTTTCCAAGGTTGGAATAAGACTTTAAAAAAATCACTATCTATGCAATGAGAAAAATCTTTGATAGAAATAAAACTCTCGTAATTAAAAAATGTAAAATTATTTTGTTTTATGAATTTAACTCCATCATGTGCATTTAAAAGAGGTTCAACAAAAACATTATTTAAAACGGATAAAATATCTCTATAATAAAAAGTATAAGAAGAATTATTTCTATTTAAAGCTGTGATATGTAACTTTAAAATATTGTTTAACAGAAGTTGAATAGGATTACTTTTAGCAGAAAATCCCATGGTAACATTTAATCCACTTTGAATATTTGGTAAGTTATTAAGAACCGGCAATAATAAATTTTCATCACCTAAAACTATTGCTGTTTTCTCAATACTACTTCCATTTTTAATTAAATCTTCTATAATTTTACCTGCAATCTTAGCTTGACCAATAGATTTAGGTGTACCAATTATTTCAATATTTTTTTCATTTTGAAACTCTTTGTTGCTATAATCAAAAGGATGTGATTTATAAAACTTCCATTCCTTCAAATATCTTCTTAAAAACAAACCTACATCATGGTGATCATTCAACAGAAAATATTCATCGATATCCCAAATTATTTTAGCTTTGTCTGTTTCTAAAAACTTCTGAACAATAATTTCTTCAGCTTTGTTTAAAGCATTAAAACCAGCAAAAACATAATAATTATTAGTTTCTTGAATAAAATTTTCTAATGCTGAAACGGATTCTCTATAAATAAGTCCCTGATAACCAATTTTTTTTAATCTTAAATGTTTGTAAAAATTATGATAATACGTAGGTAATTTTTTCCAAAAAATAAAGTTTTCTTCAATTAATTTTGTCTTACTTTCAATATCTAAACTCCATCTTTCTAAAGCTTTAATTTCAGACAAATATGAAAAAATATAATCTGGCTCAATTAAGTACCGATCAATTTCATTAAAGTCCTGAATTAAAGTTTTACCCCATTTTGCAAACTCGTTAAAAGACTGATTAGTTTCATCTAATTTTGAAGACAAATAAATGTGATACAATTCAAACAACAACTCAATAGAATCTATTGTTCTTATTTGAGCTATTTCTTGAATTAATTCTTCAATACTGATTACAGTTGGAGCAAAAATTGTTTTTGATGCATTATTTTTTATTTTGTCTAACAAGAAAACTTTAGCTCTTTTGTTTGGCAAAACGATAGTTAAATGATTTTTATGATTATAAAAGTCATTTAAAAAATTAGCTGTTACGTAATCTAAAAAAGTATTTGTGTGATTCATTTTATAAAAATAAAAAAACGCCCCAAATTGGGGCGTTTTCTTTAAATA
>JACXVH010000150.1 GCA_014763515.1 Flavobacteriaceae bacterium | reverse complement strand
AAAAAAAACCGCAACAACGTTGCGGTTTTTTTATTGGTTTCTTAAAGGGAAGATTATCTTCTTCTTTCTTTAATTTTTGCTTTTTTACCAGTAAGTTCTCTGAAGTAGAAGATACGAGCTCTACGAACTTTACCTCTTTGGTTAACTTCGATTTTTTGTAAAGCTGGCATGTTAACAGGGAAGATACGCTCTACACCTACAGCACCAGACATTTTACGAATTGTGAAAGTTTCAGTTAAACCAGCACCTCTTTTTTGGATTACAACTCCTTTAAAGAACTGAGTTCTAGTTTTTTCACCCTCTTTAATTTCATAATACACAGTAATTGTGTCTCCTGAGTTGAATTCAGGGAAATCTTTTTTTGCTACAAATTCGTTTTGTACGAAATCTACTAAATTAGCCATTGTTTTTAAAAATAAACGTTTGAATCAGAACAACATACACGTCTTTCGCCAGAGGTTGATCCAAATGTGGGTGCAAAATTAATAAAAAAAATATTAGTAACACATAAATGTATGATTTTTTTTGATTTGAATATAGGGCATTTGTCTTATTGACTACTTTTTTTACTATACTTAGTTTTGAATGTATTATTTAAAATGCTTTCAATGAAAATAGAATTAATAAAAATATTATTCAGAAACAAATTAGGTCTAAGCTTATTTGCACTTTTCACGATTCAATTTCAAGCTCAAGAAGGGAATTATAGTTTTTTGACTGTAAATAGATATGATAATGGAGATAATGCTAAAAACATTGATAATCTTATCATTAATAGTAGAGAACTTCAAGTAGGTTATCAACCCAATTATAATGTCTTTAAGGACAAGCCTAAAATTAATGGTGCAAAATGCGATGGACAAAACTGTGATTTTAATAAAAGTTATAATAAAATTTCGTTTAATTTAGGTTATGATGTTTATTGTAAAGGCAAAATAATAAAAAGAGTAAAATGGCAAAGCGGTTCAAATAATGCATATTATTATGTTGAACCAGATGGACCAATTTATCATAAAAACGGACAAATATTTATAAAAGATCCTGGAAACAATTTAAAAAGTGTTGATGTTGAAAGTAGTCTGTTTCATCCTAATGGTAAATTATATCAGAAAATAACTAAAGATCCTCTTAACAAATATGTTCAAGTTTATGAAGAATATGATAAAGAGGGCAGTTTGGTGAGACGCTTTTCGAGCGATAAACAATATGGAGATGAGGGGAAAAAAGAGAATTTTAATGGATTACCTGTTTATTATACAAATTATGGAGCAGGTAGATTACCTTCACCAGATGCAATACAGCCATTTTTACAAACATTGAAAAACAATGATTCATATTTTGGTTATACGGCAGCGGGGAGTTATTATTCTATTGAAAATATTACTTTTACTGGTTTTTTCTTACCTACAATAAAAGAATTAGGTAATGGTTCGGTTGTTTTTATGGAAGACAATACTACCCAAAAAGCTTATTGGGCTTTAATTATCAATGGTAAAATAGAAATGACTGTGCCCGCAAATTTAACGGATAAACCTAATATTGATGATTTAATAAATAAGCTTGGACAATCTTATAAAACTATAGTTAAAATGCGAGCGCCCAAGCTAGATGCCTATAAATATTTAAAAAATAATTATATGGTATTGAGTGATGGTGTTAATCCTTATTGTATTGCAAATGTAGACAGCGGAATTTCACCAAGTTATTCGGGTTATGGTATTTCAATGAAAGCTGTTGATAGCCTATTCCCTGGACAGGTCAGGTATTTAAAGGTAGGGCAATTTAAAAACGGGAAGTTAAATGGATTAGGTTATCGATGTAAAATAACACATTTGTTTCAAAATAAACATTTTATTGATCCAACAACATCTGATGGTAGATATAGTCCTTTAGATATGAAAATTGATGCTCAAATAGGAATTTTTGAAAATGGAGTATTAATAAAAGGTAGAAGACTAAATAATGTAATTCAAAAAGAGGACAATGAAATATGGGAAAAAATGCCACTGGATGGAATTAATTTTGTAAATAAAGAAATTCCACTCGAATATAAATATTTAGGTCAAATTGCAGAAACAACTTCTTTAAACTATCTAAAACCTGGAGATAAAGTATATGTAAAAACTTTAAAAAGAGAGATGATTGTTCACTCAGTTAATGAGAAGGATGGAAGTTTTAAAATTGAAACTGATGAAAAAAATGTTTATGCTACCATAACAAGAGATTTTTCAGAAGTTTACTGTAAGGTAATGGGTAAAAAAGAAGTTGAGGTTAATTGTAACCCAGAGGTTTTAACAGAAAAATTTAAAATTATAGATGTTAAAAATACTTACAACCATTCATCTTATATTAGTCCAGTAATTTATTATAAAGATGGCTTAAAATATTTATCTAAAGGACAAACTGTATATTATAAAGCGACTTGGGTTTCTAAACAAAAAGTTAGCGATGGATATACAAAAAGTATTTGTAAACTATGTAATGGAACAGGTAAAAGAAAATTTTCTAAAGATTATACTAGAGTTGTAAAACTTTCATTTTAAACAAGATAAAAGAAAGAGATCTTGATGTTATATTTACAGAATTAATCTTCTAATAAATCGGGTCTTCTTTCTTTTGTATGTTCATAAGCTTTTTGTTCGCGCCATTTTTCAATTTCAGGAAAATTGCCACTTAATAAAATATCAGGTACTTTTAAACCTTTGTATTCTGCAGGTCTTGTATAAATAGGATGCGATAGTAAATTATCTTGAAAACTATCTGTTAAAGCAGAAGTTTCATCACTTAATACTCCAGGAATTAATCGAATTAAAGCATCGCAAAAAACAATAGCACCAATTTCACCTCCACTTAAAACATAATCACCAATTGAAATTTCTTTAGTAATGTGCATGTCACGAACGCGTTGATCGACTCCTTTATAATGTCCGCACAAGATTATAATATTCTCAAGCATTGACATAGAGTTTGCCATTTTTTGGTTTAAAGTTTTGCCGTCAGGTGTCATGTAAATAACCTCGTCGTATTTACGCTCACTTTTCAATTTAGAAATGCATAAATCAATAGGTTCTATCATCATCACCATTCCAGCACCACCACCAAATTGATAATCATCTACATTTTTATGTTTATTGGTACTGTAATCCCTTAGGTTGTGAAAATGAACTTCTACTAATCCTTTTTGAATAGCACGTTTCATAATTGAACCTTCAAAAGGACTTCTCAATAAATCTGGTAAAACAGTGATGATATCTATACGCATGTTTTTGCTTTCCTATAATTTGCTGCAAATTTACAAGTTTATTTTCTGATTGCGGTTAATGAATATAACATTGGAATTTTATTTTCAAAATGCTTTATTCTGAATTTATCTTTTTCAAATTCTATGGTTTCGTTGAAACAGTTGTATGGAGAATAATCGTATTCTCGAAAATCTATAATTTCAAGTCCATTTTTAATCAAGCTTGAAAAAACTTCTGAAAGTGAATGATTCCAACCGATATAATCTGTAGTTATAGCAGCATTTTTATCAGCGTAAGTTCTGGTATATTCTTCAATAATGGGTCTTTCATTATGATAATGATATTTTATTTCTTTAAAATTATCATCAAACATCCAAACAAAAGGGTGGAACTCTACAAAAACTAGTTTTCCGCAGGGCTTTAAACTTTGAGAAATAATTTTTGCCCAATTATCTAAATCGAGACCAGTTACTTTTGCATCCATTCGCGCCATAGAAATGGAATCTTGACCAAAATGACATTGTAAATGCAAAATGGATTTATTTTGGATATTTCCTAATAATGCAATATCAATATCGGGAAGAGAATTTTTACCTTCTAGAAAACTTTTTTGATCGTAAAATTCAGAATCTAGATGAATGGGAACTTTATTATCCCAGGTTTGTCTGTTGATTTCAAAATACTTTTCGTTATCCATTATATTTTAATATGTTCTATTTTGAATAGAAAATCGTAATTTTGTATTCAATTTTAATTATTAAAACGATGCAAGACGGAATTTACGCAAAATTTAATACACCAAAAGGTAGTATTTTGGTTAAATTAACTCACGATAAAACACCTGGAACTGTTGGAAACTTTGT
>JACXVH010000149.1 GCA_014763515.1 Flavobacteriaceae bacterium | reverse complement strand
TTATCTTTAAAATCGCTTGCTAATGTATTGTCTAAAATATTTTCAGGACTATTGTTTGCTAGTATTTTAATACTTTCATATCCTTCACCAAATAAAGTTGGAAAGAAGAAAATTAAAACAGCTAACAAGAAAGCTCCAATTAATGCTTTTCTATAAACGCCTTTCTTTTTATGAAACCATTTTTCGATTCCTCTAAAAGTTCGAGCATAATTTATAGAAACGAAACCCGATAAAATTCCTAAAATGATATAATAAGGAATGTTGTGATAATCAAAAGCTTCACCTTCTTTGAAGTTTAATAAAATATCTTCGTTTAAAACAATTGCAGAAACCAGAGAACCTGTCGCAGCACTAATCATAATTGGGATAAATGCTGTAATACTGATTTCGACTAAAACCACTTCGATAGCAAACAAAACACCAGCAATAGGAGCGTTGAACGCAGCAGCAATTCCGGCTGCAACACCACAAGCTAAAAGTAATGTTCTGTCTTTATAACTTAAACGATAATTTTGAGCAAAATTACTTCCAAAAGCAGCACCCGTAATAGTAATAGGTGACTCTAAACCGGCACTTCCTCCCATACCAACAGTAAACGAACTCGTAATTATTTGAGAATACATTTGTTTGCGTGGCATGATTCCGTTTTTCTTGGCCACAGCATTCATTATTTGAGCAGTTCCTTTTTGTATAGAACCATCTAAAACTTTTTTTACAATGAAAACTGTTAATAAGATTCCAATAATTGGAAATGTACTATTAGAATAAGGTAAATGTAAAAAACCGTCTAAATATTGAGCAAACTTATAAACCCAGTGTGCAAATGTTTTTAAAACAATTACAGCTAAAGCAGACGAAATACCAACAAGAACACAAGACAAGTAAATAAATTGTCTTGGAGAAATTAAAGATTTTACCACAAATAAAAGACGTTCTAGACGTCTAAAGCTACGAGTTATAAAATGTTTTAATTTTTGCGAAGTTGTTCTGGGCATTGTTTAATTTAGATGTGCTACAAAGGTACTTTTTATTACATTTTTACCCAATTTCTTTTAGTTTTTCTTTACACATAAACTCAATTTCTTTCATAAAATCGAAAAATTCAGCTTCAAACTCGTTGTAAAATTCATTTAATTCAAAAATTGCGGCTTTACTTAAATCTACTTTAAACTTGATACGATGACTCATTTGCCAAAGAATTCTCTCAATTCCAGATATAGTTTGATAAGAATTTAGCCAATTTTGCTCAATTAAATAAGGAACCATTTTTTTTGTTTTCTCAGGTAAAACATCTAAGTTTTCTACTAAAGTTTTATAGAAATCATCAATAAAAATATTAAGCGGAATTGAAGAAAAGTTCTTCCAATTTTTGGCTAAAAAATGATCATATAATACGTCCATTATCACCCCTGAATAGTGTCCGTAATTTTCATGTAAGCGGTGCTTGCTTTTACGATAAATTTCATTTGCATCAGTAAAACTATCAATAGCTCTATGTAGTAAAATACCTTTACGCAAATCATCGGGATAATTTAAATAATCATTTCCTTTTACACTATCCGCCATAAAATTGCCCACTTTTAATAAGTTATTTTCTCCCGATAAATAAATGTGAGCTAAATAATTCATGTAATGACTTATGAGGTTTAAGTCCTAAATATAAGTATTTTCTTTAAAAGTTTAGTTTTTTAAGTTTTTCAATTCAATCCACTTACTCATAAACTTAGTACTTTGTAACGATTGATGTTGAAACACTTGTCCAAGAAAGTTTTGTTGACGATGTTTTTTTAAGTTGTTCAATAAGTAATCAACTTTTTTTGAAAATTCGTTTTGAAACAAAAAGGTCTTAAATTTCTTGTCAAGAATAGTATAACCATCTTGCTGATATTCATTCCAAAGATTTTCATTAGCATAGAGTAAAATGGCTTTGTCAATAAATTCTTTCTCATCATTGGTTATATATCCGTTCCAAAGATTTTCAAATTGCATAGCTTCGACACCAGTAGTAGAAGTCACATTTGGTAAGCCATATTGCATACTTTCGAATAATTTTCCTTTTAAACCCGCACCAAAAGGAATTGGGGCCAGCAAGACTTTGTAGGTTGTAAAAATTTCTGAAACATCATTTGCTCTACCTTTTACTATAAAACCTTCTTTAGCATTATGCAATTGATTTACTTTATCGCTTGTATAGGCACCATAAATATGCAATTCTGCTTCAGGAAGTTCTTTTTTTATGGGTTTCCAAAGTTTTTTTAGTTGTAATACGGTTTGCCAATTGGGTTCATGAAAAAAATTGCCAATGCTTACAAAATGTTTTCTTTCTGAAAAATTAGGATGAATTGTATTTACATCATCAATTAAAAAAGGTAAATAGTATAGGATAGCCGTATCAACTTTAAAGGTTTTGGTTAATAATTCCATTTCATATTCTGAAATTATTAAACTCAAATCGCATCTATAAATACTGGCTAATTCTCTTTTAAAAACATCTGAGATATAATCTTCAAAAGTGAGTTCTCTATTTTGTTTGAATGCTATTTCTCTTGCTTTTCGAAGAAAATGTAAATCTTCAGTATCTAGTATGGTAATAGTATTAGGGCAAGCTTCAGCGACACGCCAACCATATTGTTCTTCTGTCATAAATCTATCGTAAAGCACCACATCGGGTTCTAATTTATCGATTTGTTTATTAAAACTCTCACTATTTAATTCTATTGAAGTAGTCTCAATATTTAGGTTTTCCAAATTATAAGAATAATCGGTCTTACTAGCCGAACACAAAAATGTAATCTTAAAGTTTTGTTTTTGAAATAAATCTATTATTTGTAGCATTCTACTTCCAGCTGCTGTAGATGTAGGTTCTGGCCAAACAGTTCCAATAATTGCGAGATGTTTTTGCATGTTGCAAAGATAGTAGATTGTTGAAATTGTTAATAAATTGTTGACTTTTAAGTTTAAGATTATTCAGTTTTAAAGTTGTAAAAGATTAATTTTAAGCATAATTGAATAAAAATGAGAATAGAAAGTGATTTAAAATTAGGTTTTAAAGATGTAATGTTTCGCCCAAAACGTTCCACATTAAAAAGTCGTTCACAAGTAGATTTAGAACGCGAATACAAATTTTTACATAGTCCGTTTAAATGGAAAGGTATCCCAATTATGGGAGCTAATATGGATACTGTGGGAACGTTTGAAATGGCACTTTCTTTAGCTCAAAAACAATTATTTACGGCAATTCATAAACATTATACTATAGAAGAATGGAAGTCTTTTATGAATTCAACTCCTAGCAACATTATCAATTATATTGCGGTAAGCACAGGAACTGGTAAAAAAGATATTGAAAAAGTCTTAGAAATTTTTAAGCAAAATCCTGAATTACAATTTTTGTGTATTGATGTGGCAAATGGTTATTCGGAATATTTTGTGGAATTTGTAAAAAAAATGCGTGGTTATTTACCTGAAAAAGTAATTATAGCTGGGAATGTTGTTACTGGAGAAATGGTAGAAGAATTGTTGCTTTCTGGAGCCGATATAGTAAAAGTAGGAATTGGTCCGGGTTCGGTATGTACAACTCGAGTTAAAACAGGTGTTGGTTATCCACAATTATCAGCAATTATTGAATGTGCCGATGCAGCACATGGTTTAGGTAGGCATATTATTAGTGATGGCGGTTGTAGCGTTCCTGGAGATGTGGCAAAGGCATTTGGTGCTGGTGCCAACTTTGTAATGCTTGGTGGGATGTTAGCTGGGCATGATGAAAGTGGAGGTGAATTGATTGAAAAAAATGGAGAAAAGTATAAATTATTTTATGGTATGAGTTCTAGTACGGCTATGACGAAACATGTTGGTGGAGTAGCGGAGTATAGAGCAAGTGAAGGTAAAACGGTTCAAGTTCCTTATCGTGGTCCTGTCGAATATACGGTTTTGGATATTCTAGGCGGTTTGAGAAGTACTTGTACCTATGTGGGTGCGGCTCAGCTAAGAGAATTATCAAAACGAACCACTTTCATTAGAGTTACTGAACAAGAAAATAGAGTTTTTACGAAGTAAGTAAAAAGTAAAAAGTAAATTTGTACTAATCACTAATCACTAATCACTAATCACTAATCACT
>JACXVH010000148.1 GCA_014763515.1 Flavobacteriaceae bacterium | reverse complement strand
ATGCTGTTTTAAAATCCGTATATTTGGCACTAAGAGAAGCAACCAAAAAATGGTCAATGCCAATCCAAAATTGGGGATTAATCCTTAATCAGTTCTTAATTATTTTTGAAAAAAGGGTTCAACTTTAATTAAAAAGTCAAACCCCATTATTTTAACTTACACACTTTTTAGGATAGTGTCAAATAAAAAAAGAGGCATTTGTCTCTTTTTTTATTCTTCTCTATTTACAGTTTCCATACTAAATGCAGGTTTACAAATTGCGAGGTATTCGCAAGGTTCATCGAATGGATTTGAATATTGAACTCTTGTTTTTTTTTCAATTTTTATAGATTGCCCTGCTTCTAAAACAATAGTGTCTTCTTCAATAATGAATTGCTTTTTACCTTTTATAATGTAAGTGTATTCATCAAACTCTGGCGTTTGAAATGGTTCACTCCAATTAGGAGGTGCAATCATATGTGCAATTGAAATATTTTTATCATGAGTAGTAGCTAAGCCATGATGTTCTTCAATTAATTTTCCATCATTTGTTGGTACAACAAATGGCGATTTTTGAACAATATACTTTTTCATTATTTCTTCATAATTTTTAAGAGTAATCCCATTGCTCCTCTAATAAAAGTTGCACTTGTAAAAATTCGTACTAAACTTTTTGTTAACGGAGATTGAGAAGTACTTGTGTTTTTTGTAGACTTTTTAGAAGTTTTTTCTTTTTCCTTTTTTTCTATTTCTTTTTCGGCAATAACTTGAGCAGTGTCTATTTTTTTATTTAAAATTTCATAAGCACTTTCTCTATCAATTACTTCCTCATATTTTTTTGCTAATTTAGATTCTTTAATGCAATCTTCTATTTCTGCCGAGGTTAAAATATCCATTCTACTCATAGGAGCGCGAAGCATAGTAGCAGCTAATGGTGTTGGAGTCCCTTTTTCATTCAAAGCGGTTACCAAAGCTTCACCAATACCAAGTGAAGTCAAGACTTCATCTGTTTTGTAAAAATCTGATAACGGATAATTTTCAGCCGTCATTTTTATAGCTTTTCTATCATTAGCAGTAAAAGCTCTTAACGCATGTTGAATTTTTAAACCTAATTGCGCTAAAACTCCACTTGGAACATCTGTAGGGTTTTGAGTAATAAAATAAACACCAATACCTTTTGAACGAATTAATTTAATAATCGTTTCAATTTGGTCTAATAAAACTTTACTTGCATTATCAAAAATTAAATGTGCTTCATCAATAAATAAAACAAGTTCAGGTTGATCACCATCACCTTTTTCGGGCATTGTATTGTAAATTTCAGCTAATAAACTTAGCATAAAAGTAGAAAACAACTTCGGTTTATCTTGAATGTCAGTTAGTCGAATAATATTAATATAGCCAAAGCCATTTTTGTCAATTCGCATTAAATCATCAATTTCAAATGATTTTTCGCCAAAAAATAAATCGGCGTCTTGCTGTTCAAGTTCTATTATTTTTCTTAGAATAGTTCCAGTTGACGCAGTCGAAATTCTGCCATATTCAGCAGTAAATTCTGCTTTACCTTCTTCGGTTGCATACTGAATAACTTTTTTAAAATCTTTTAAATCTAAAAGAGGAATTTTATGGTCATCGCAATATTTGAAAACAACTGATACAATACCAGCTTGTGTATCGGTTAAATCTAAAATACGAGATAAAAGTACAGGTCCAAATTCAGAAACAGTGGCTCTCAATCGAACTCCATTTTGCTCAGAAATACTCATTAATTCAACAGGAAAACCTTTTGTTTCATAAGGTAAACCAATTTTCTGATGACGTTCTGTTATAAAAAGTTTTTCTTCTCCAGGCTTAGCAACTCCAGAAAAATCTCCTTTAATGTCCATCATTAAAACGGGAATTCCTTTTTGCGACAATTGTTCCGATAAAACTTGAATAGTTTTAGTTTTACCTGTTCCTGTTGCACCTGCAATAAGCCCGTGTCTATTTAATGTTTTTAAAGGAATATTTACAAAAGTATTTTGTATAACTTCACCATCAAGTATTGCGCTACCTAATGTTATAAAATCACCTTTAAATGAATAACCATCTATAATTTGTTTTGAAAATTCTTCTTTTCTGTTCATTTAGGTTAAATTAAAAATCAAAAGTACTTAAATTGAAAAGAAAAATCAATTTATACAATTTAATATTTCTGAAATCTAAATCCTAAAATCTAATTTCTATATTGTAACTTTGCCTCCTAGATTAAAATTATGCTTAAAAAAGAAATACAATTAGCTGTAGATAAGGGAGAAATGTTACCTTTAATGGAAGAGTTTTATACAATTCAAGGTGAAGGTTATCATACAGGAACTGCGGCTTATTTTATAAGAATTGGTGGTTGTGATGTAGGATGTCATTGGTGTGATGTAAAAGAAAGTTGGAATGCTGATTTACATCCTCCTACTGCTACAGAACAAATTGTAGCCAATGCGAAGCAATATGCTGAAACTGTTGTAGTAACAGGAGGAGAACCATTAACTTGGGATATGAAAGTTTTAACGACTAGACTTAAAGAAGCTGGTTTACGTATTCATATTGAAACTTCAGGAGCTTATAAAGTAACTGGAAATTGGGATTGGTTTTGTTTATCGCCTAAGAAAACAAAATTGCCCGTACAAGAGGCTTATGATATTGCACAAGAATTAAAAGTGATTATTTATAATAAACACGATTTTCAGTTTGCGGAAGAGCAGGCAGCAAAAGTGAATAACAATGCTATTTTGTTTTTACAACCCGAGTGGAGTAAAAAAGAAGAAATGACTCCGTTAATCATTGATTATGTTATGAAAAATCCGAAATGGAGAATTTCATTACAAACTCATAAATATTTAAATATACCATAAAAAAAGGGGTTGTCTCAAAGCTAATAATTTTGTCAATCTAAATTAATTTCAGATTCTAAAATTATTGAAAATCTGATTGTTAATATTCTGAAACAAGTTCTGAATGGCACTGAATCAGACTTTTGAGACAACCTTTTTTTCTAATTTATAAAGTGTTTTTATTTGTTCACTTGTATTAATGAAGCAGCATCTTTTGCTTTTTGAACTACCTCTTCAACAGATGCATTTAAATTGTCATAAGTTAAAGCAACTCCCATTCTTCTGTAAGGACGAGAAGTGGGTTTACCAAATAGCCTAAAATCTGTTTTTGGTAAAGCTGCAATTTTTTCAATTCCAGTGAAAGTTGGATTGTCTGAATTTTCTGATGCTAAAATAACAGCACTTGCCCCCACTTTTTCTAGTGTGATTTCAGAAATTGGTAAGCCTAAAATAGCACGTAAATGTAATTCGAACTCATTAAAGTTTTGTGTTCCTGCAAGTGTAACCATACCAGTATCATGTGGGCGAGGAGATAATTCTGAGAAATAAACACCTTCATTCGTTAAGAAAAATTCTACTCCAAAAATTCCAGCTCCGCCAAGTGCTTCAGTTACTTTTTTTGCCATTTCTTGGGCTTCTAAAATATCTTTATCAGAAACTTTTGCAGGTTGCCAACTTTCTTGATAATCGCCACGTTCTTGTCGGTGACCTATAGGTGAACAAAATAAGGTAGGTAGTCCATTTTTTTGAGTTACGGTTAATAATGTAATTTCCGAGTGAAAGTTTACAAAAGCTTCTACTATAACTTCAATAATATCTCCTCTTGAACCTTCAACAGCATAATTCCAAGCTTTCTCAATATCGCTTTCTGTTTTTATTGTAGATTGTCCTTTGCCAGATGAACTCATTAGTGGTTTTACAACACAAGGTGTACCCACTTCAGTTACGGCTTTTTCTAATTCTTCTTTTGTAGTGGCATATCTGTAATTTGCTGTTCTTAAGCCTAAATCTTTAGCAGCTAAATCGCGAATTGCTTTTCTATTCATGGTAAAGTTTGCTGCTTTAGCAGAGGGTTCAGTTCCATCAAGCATGTTAATTACTTCAAATTCATGAGCTACTTGCATGGCTGGGGCATTTTCATAACTATCTACAGCTACTACATATTGACCAATTCGTTGTGCCGCAATTACAAACTCTTTGCCTAATTCTCCTGAGCCTAATAATACTATCTTTTTTCTCATTTGTTGTGTTGTTGATCGTTATATTGCGTTAAGGATTAAGGCTTTGTTTGAGCTTTTTTAGAGTGACTATAAAAAGCGAGTGCCGAAAGCCTGACCCAAAGGGTAACGCCCAAATAATAAAAAACCCTAAGTTTCCTTAGGGCATATTTTTAAGATAAAGCTTGTTTAATTCTTTTAATGGCTTCGCGTAATAATTCTTCGCTGGTTGCATAAGAAAGGCGTATGCAATTTGGATTTCCAAATGCATCACCTGTTACAGTTGCAACATTAGCTTCTGCTAACAAAAACATAGCAAAATCATTAGCATCTTTAATTACTTGTCCTTTTATAGTTTTGTCAAAATATGAAGAAACATCTGGGAAGAAATAAAATGCACCTTCGGGCATAGTTACTTTAAAACCAGGAATTTCACTTAATAAATTGTAAACTACATCTCTACGGTGTGCAAATGCTTCAACCATATATTTAATTGCTGATGGATCTGCTTCTACAGCTGCTTTAGTAGCACGTTGTGCAATAGAGTTGGCACCACTTGTTACTTGACCTTGAATTTTATTACAAGCTTTAGTAATAAATTCAGGTGCTCCCATGTACCCAATTCTCCATCCTGTCATAGCAAATGCTTTTGCTACTCCATTCACGGTTATTGTTCTGTCTTCCATTCCAGGAATTGAACCAATGCTACAATATGTTCCTACGTAATTAATGTGTTCGTAGATTTCATCTGAAACTACATAAATTTGAGGATGTTTTCTTAATACTTCAACTAATGCTTCTAGTTCGGCTTTACTGTAAATCATTCCAGAAGGATTACAAGGTGAACTGAACCACATCATTTTTGTTTTTGGTGTAATGGCAGCTTCTAATTGATGAGGTGTAATTTTAAAGTTGGTTTCGATTGAAGTAGCGACTTCAACCGGTGTTCCGCCTGAAAGTTTTATAATTTCAAAATAACTTACCCAATATGGGGCTGGTAAGATTACTTCATCACCTTCGTTTAACATTACTTGAGCAATGTTGTATAAAGATTGTTTTGCACCAGTAGACACAACAATTTGAGATGGAGTGTAGTTTAAATTGTTATCGCGTTTGAATTTTTTACAGATTGATTCTTTTAAATCTACATATCCATCAACTGGTGGATAAGCGCTCCAATTGTCATCAATTGCTTGTTTTGCAGCTTCTTTAATAAAGTCGGGTGTATTGAAATCAGGTTCACCTAAGCTTAAGCTAATAATGTCTTTTCCTTGTGCTTTTAGCTCTCTTGCTAAAGCGGCCATAGCTAATGTTTGCGATACGGCTAAATTGTTAATTCTCTCAGATAATACAGAGTTCATAGTTGTGTTGAAAACTTATAATTATTTATGCTAATTGTGGTTTTTTCCCCAATTCTTTTAAATGTTTAAAATGTGAGGCAATTGCTTGACGAGTTGTTTTGAATTCGTAATATGGTAATTCAAATTCTTTTGCAGTTAGTTTTACAATTTCTCCAATTTTGGTATAGTGAATATGACTAATATTTGGGAAAATATGATGTTCAATTTGATGGTTTAAACCTCCAGTATACCAATTCATCAACCAATTTTTAGGCGCAAAGTTGGCTGTTGTAAACAATTGGTGAATTGCCCAAGTGTTTTCCATTTCATTACTTTCGTTAGGCTCTGGGTTGCTTGTATCTTCAACAACGTGTGCTAATTGAAATATAACACTCAAAATTAATCCAGCGGTATAATGCATTACTAAAAAGCCTAGAAGTACTTTCCACCATATAATACCAAAGGCAATAGGTAAAACAATCCATATTGTAAAGTAAATAACTTTAGTAATAACTAAGGTCGTCCATTGAATAGATGGTTTTTTAAACTCACCATAAGATAATTTACGAGATAAATAACGTTTCATTTGAAGAAAATCAGTAGTAATTGCCCAGTTGAAAGTTAGTAATCCGTATAAAAAAACTGAGTAATAATGTTGAAATTTGTGAAAACGATACCATTTTGCATTAGGAGAAAAACGTATAATTTTTCCAGCATCTAAGTCTTCATCATGTCCAATAATATTGGTGTAAGTGTGATGTAATACATTGTGTTGTACTTGCCAATTGTAAACATTTCCTGCTAGTATGTAAATACTACCTCCCATTATTTTATTTACCCAATTCTTGGTTGAATAAGCACCATGATTACCATCGTGCATTACGTTCATTCCTACACCAGCCATTCCTATTCCAATAATTATATTTAAAACTAAATATGTCCAAAAGGGCATATCCATTGCTATAAGGAAAAAATAAGGTGTTAAAAAGATGGCAAACATTACAAAAGTTTTTAGATGTAATTGCCAATTTCCTGTTTTTTTAATGTTGTTTTCCTTAAAATAATCGTTCACACGTTTGTTTAAGGTTCTGAAAAACTTAAGATTATCTGTTTTAGAAAATATAGGGGTTTTGTTATCCATAATATAGGTATTCAAATTTTGTCAAAGATAATTATTATAATTTTCTATTAAACGAGAATTACAATATTTTATGATTGAAAAATAGTATTTTTGTGAAAAATTTATTTTATGGAGGAAATCTTAAGGCAATTCCCTAATTTATCTGAAAATCAGATTCATCAGTTTCAAAAGTTACAATCGGTTTATGAAGAATGGAATGCAAAGATAAATGTAATTTCTAGAAAAGATATCGACGAACTTTATACAAGACATGTTTTACACTCATTAGGTATTGCAAAAATTATTCAGTTTGAACCCGGAATGAAAATTATGGACGTAGGAACTGGTGGTGGTTTTCCAGGTATTCCATTGGCTATTTTATTTCCAGAAGTAGATTTTTATTTGATTGATGTGATTGCTAAAAAAATAAAAGTAGTCAATGAAGTTATAAGTGCTTTAGGATTAAAAAATGTAAAAGCCGAACAAAAAAGAGCGGAATTAGTAAAAGAAGAATTTGATTTTATTGTTAGTAGAGCTGTAACCAATATGCCCGATTTTGTTAAATGGGTAAAAGATAAAACAAAAAAAGATTCTAAACATCCAGAGTTTAAAAACGGAATTTTTTATTTAAAAGGAGGTGACTTAACTGAGGAATTGTCTATTTATAAAAATGTGCAATTATATAACCTGTCCGATTTTTTTGAAGATGAGTTTTTTGAAACTAAGAAAGTGGTGTACTTACCAGTGAAATATAAGAAATAAAAAAAGCCCTTTAAAAGGGCTTTTTTTATTTCTTGAATAATTTATAATTGTATATTTTTTTATTGCTATTTATTTTTAACAAATAAGTACCACTAGTAAAACCACTCAAATCTAAATTATAGGTGTCTAAATTATTTAGTTTTAAAATATAAACCTCTTGACCTAATAAATTATACACTTTAATTGTCGCATTTTCTAAAGTAGTAGTAAAACTAAGTGTAAAAATACCATTTGAAGGGTTAGGTGCTATTGTAATATTGTTTGTTGTAAAACTTTCATTACTCATAGCGCAATTATCTGTAACAATTACATTGGTTAACCCGCAACTGTTATGCAGATAATCTTCCATGGCTGCTTGCTCAAAAGTATCGACGCATACATACGTTAAATTAGGAGTGTTATCCCAGCAACTGTTATAAATAGTATTAGATGCCACATGTGGGTAACCAT
>JACXVH010000147.1 GCA_014763515.1 Flavobacteriaceae bacterium | reverse complement strand
TACTGCAAATGATCACATTACTCATAATAAATTAACAGCTATAGATGTTGTTGGCTTAATGAATGCAGTTCAAAATGGAACTTCAATTACTTCTTTTTTCAAACAAATTTCTAGTCCAAACTTTACTATTACTGGTGGACAATTAGGAAAAATTGGAAATGATTTTTATTTAGTTGGAGGTCATAAATTTGATGGAAGATATAACCCAATGAATAACCCTACATTTACATAAACTTATTCTAGTGCAATTAGAAAGTTTGAGATCGATAATTCGGGTGTAATTCCTGTGATTTCAAATTATTTAGAAACTGTTGATGCGGTTCATTTACATCGAAGAGATTATAACTTAGTGCCTCAAGTATTTCCTAATGGAGAATTGGGATACACCATTTCATCAGGTGTTTTCCAAATTAATGCCGATTTACCTTTTTTGTATCCAGTAGATATTAAAGCTAGCGGATATTTTCCGCAAACACAATTTAACCAATATTTGAGCAATTATCATAGTGGTAGCGTGGGATTATATGATGCTAATTTAAACCAAATGCACAGTTTGTTTTTTGGAGGAATGAGTCAGTATTATTATCAAAATGGAAGCTTAATTCAAGACAATACAGTTCCTTTTGTGAAGACAATAAGTCGTGTTTCACGATTAAGTAATGGTGATTTAGAAGAATATCAATTTCCTGTAGAAATGCCAAATTTAAAAGGTGCTGGTGCCGAGTTTATTCCAAATGAAAATTTACCTCATTATTCAAATGAAGTTATTCAGCTAAGTAATATTTCGGATAATGAATTCGTAATTGGACATTTACACGGAGGAATTTTAAGTACATCACCAACAGCCTTTACAGATAATCAAACAGGTTTAACAAGTGCCGATGCTTCTATTTATGAAGTCAAATTGGTATATAATTCATCATTAACAAACCAAAGTATCGATGGAAGTAATCCTTTTAGCTTCAATGTTTTTTCTAATCCAACAAACGGAGATACAATTCAAGTTAATTTTAATGTTCCATATCAAGGAAAAGTAGAATATTTAATTTCGTCAATGAATGGAAAAATTTTATCAGAAGGCGATATTTTAGATTATAAAATTGGTAAAAATGCAATGGGTTTTAATTTAGAATCACCAAATGAAAAAATGGTAATTCTTACCTTTATCTTTGATCAGAAATATTATGATTCAAAGAAAATCATAAAAAAACAATAAAAATATATACAAAAATTAAAATATGTATATATTTGTGAATACAGTTGATAAACAATAAAATTTAAAAAATTTAAAAATGAAAAAAATAGTTTCAATGGTTGCTTTAGCAGCTTTCGTATTTTCAATGAATGTTAACGCTCAAGAGCCTAAACAAGCCAAAAAAGAAAAAGCTAAAACAGAGAAATCTTGTTCTTCTGAAGAAAAAAAATCTTGTGGAAGCGAGAAAAAAGGCGGATGTTGTTCTTCTAAAAAAATGGATAAAAAAAAAGCTTAATTTGTTAAAAGCTCCCAAATTTGGGAGCTTTTTTTTTGTAATCCTTGTTACAAATTATATTAAATTTAAGTTTAAAATTTGTAGAAATATTTTAAAAAATGGAAGAAGCCTTGTTTTATGATCGAATGCAATTTGCGTTTACCATAACATTTCACTATTTATTTCCACAACTCACAATGGGATTATCTTTAATGATCGTTTATTTTAAGTGGAAATTTTTAAAAACTAATCTTGAACAATATAACGATTCAGCTAAGTTTTGGATGCGAATATTTGCTTTAAATTTTGCAATGGGAGTGGTTACCGGAATTCCAATGGAATTTCAGTTTGGAACTAATTGGGCAAAATTTTCAGAATTAACAGGAGGAATAATCGGGCAAACACTTGCAATGGAAGGAATGTTCTCTTTCTTTTTAGAATCTTCTTTTTTAGGTTTATTTCTTTTTGGCGAAAAATTATTGGGACATAAATTACATTTTGTAACAGGTTTTTTAGTTTTCTTAGGTTCGTGGATGAGCGGTTTTTTAATTATTGCCACTCACTCGTGGATGCAAAATCCTGTAGGATATGAAATCTTAGCAAACGGTAAGTTTGTATTAAATAACTTTGGCGCTTTGTTTACAAATCCTTGGCTTTGGCCTTCTTATTTGCATAACCAAGCGGCTTCATTAGTTACGAGTTCTTTTGTTGTTGCAGGAATTGGAGCTTTTTATATTCTAAACAACAAAAATGTTACATTTGGTAGAATGTTTGTAAAAACAGGAGTCGTTTTTGGTTTGATTTCTTCTGTTTTAGTTGCAATTCCAACGGGCGATTTATTAGCCAAAAATGTGGTAAAATATCAACCAGTTACTTTTGCTGCTATGGAAGGAATTTTTCATACTGAAAATGGTGGTTCTGAAATTGTTTTAATTGGTCAGCCCGACGTTAAGAATAAAAAACTAGATAATAAAATAGCAGTTCCAAATATTTTAAGTTTTCTAACCTACGGAAATTGGGATCAAGAAATAAAGGGATTAGATAATTATTCTGAAGATGTTTACCCAACAAATATTTCTGGTTTGTATTATGGTTATCACATAATGGTAGGTTTGGGTACAATCTTCATAGGAATAATGTTTTTGGCATTAATTCAATTACTACGAAAAAAATTATTTCAAACAAAATGGCTTTTGTGGGCATTTATGTTTGCATTACCTTTTCCATACATCGCAAATACAACAGGTTGGTACACTGCAGAACTTGGTCGCCAACCATGGTTAGTTTATAATTTGCTTAGAACATCTGAAGGTGCTTCACCAACAGTTTCTTCTGGAAATACTTTATTTACATTATTAGGATTTATTGGTCTATATCTTTTACTAGGAATGTTGTTTTTAATGCTTGTTGGTAAAATAATTAGAAAAGGCCCACAACCACAAACACACTAAGTCATGGAATATTTTTGGTATATAGTTTTAGTTTTAATGTTAGCGGTTTACGTTGTTTTAGACGGCTACGATTTTGGTGCGGGAATTATTCATTTATTTTTTGCTAAAAATGAAAAAGATAAAAAGGCAATTACAAATGCAATTGGTCCATTTTGGGATGCAAACGAAGTTTGGCTAATTGCGGCTGGAGGTGTTTTGTTTTTTGCATTTCCAACATTATATGCATCATCTTTCAGCGGATTTTATTTGCCTTTAATTATGGTACTTTGGTTGCTAATTTTTAGAGCTGTTGGTTTAGAGTTAAGAGGTCAAATTCATCATTCTATGTGGGAAGCTATTTGGGATAAAGCCTTCGGCGTAGCAAGTTTATTGTTAGCATTATTTTTTGGTGTAGCACTAGGAAATGTGGTTCGTGGTGTAAATCTTGGAATGGTAGAAAATGGAGTTTCTTCTCATGAAGCACATTATTTCTTTTTACCCTTATGGAATCCAGAATTCAGTCCAACTTCAACACATCAAGGAATTATCGATTGGTTCACTTTATTACTAGGAATTATTGCTGTAATTGCTTTAACTATTCATGGAGCTAATTGGATTATTTTCAAGACAAATTCTGACTTAAATACAAAATTAAAAAGTGTAATTTTCAAATTGAATTTTGGGCTACTAGCATTAGTTATTGCTTCATTATTAATTTGGCATGTTATTGAACCAAAACCTTTTCACAACTTCATAAAATATCCATTTCTTTGGATTTTACCAATAATTACCTTTACAGGAATTTTTGGATTATTTAAAGTAAGAACTTTCAAAAAAGAGGGTTATGGATTCATTTTTTCAACAATGTTTTTAGTTGGAGGATTAGCATCTACAGTGGCTTCAATATTTCCAAAATTATTACCATCATCAAATACGGTAAACCCCTCATTAACTGTTGAAAATGTAGCTACCCATGAATATGGATTATCTATTGGAATGAATTGGTTTTTTGTAGCTATTGTTTTAGTAGCTATCTATTTTACAATTCAATATAAAGTTTTTAAAGGGAAAATGGATGATGTAGGTTATGGTGAGCATTAATTTTGTTGTTGATTATTTAAATGTAAAGTTTACTGATTGTCCGTAATCACTCATAATTGATATAAATTTCATATTTTTGTTAAAAATTCAAGTTATGAACTTATTTAATTTTACAGCAAATTTTGGAAAT
>JACXVH010000146.1 GCA_014763515.1 Flavobacteriaceae bacterium | reverse complement strand
ATTTTACACAATATAAATTATCAATTTCATAATATTTTAATCCTAAAATATTAAATCCTTAATTCAATCGTTTTCGCACTTAACTGGTTTATATTTAGGCTCATTTTTCTTATATTTGTCAGGTTTTCTCTGAAAATTTTAAACAAACAAACACTAAATTAAATTTACATGTCAAATCAACCTAAAATTATTTATACGATTACTGACGAAGCACCCATGCTTGCTACACATTCATTTTTACCTATTGTACAAGCATTCTCAAAACCTGCGGGTGTTTCAATTGAAACAAGAGATATTTCATTAGCTGGAAGAATTTTAGCAAACTTTCCAGAATTTTTAAAAGATGATCAAAAAATTGGTGATGCTTTAACAGAATTAGGACAATTAGCTACGACTCCAGATGCTAATATCATTAAATTACCAAATATTTCGGCTTCTATTCCTCAATTAAAAGAAGCCATTGCAGAATTACAATCTCAAGGTTTTGCAATTCCAAATTATCCAGATGATCCTAAAAATGAAGAAGAAAAAGCAATTAAAGCTAAATATGCAAAAGTTTTAGGTTCTGCTGTTAATCCAGTTTTACGTGAAGGAAACTCTGATCGTCGTGCTCCTAAAGCGGTTAAAAATTACGCAAAAGCTCATCCTCATTCAATGGGAACTTGGGCAGGCACATCAAAAACTAAAGTTGCTCACATGAGCGAAGGTGATTTCTACGGAACTGAAACTTCAGTTACACTAGATAAAGATTCTCAATTTAAAATCGAATTTGTTGCCAAAGACGGAAGTGTTAAAGAATTAAAAGGATTAGCTCCTTTAAAAGCTGGAGAAGTTATTGATAGCGCTGTTTTAAATATCAATGCTTTAAAAGCATTTGTAGCTCAAACTAAAGAAGAAGCAAAAGCTGCTGGAGTACTTTTATCAGCTCACTTAAAAGCTACAATGATGAAAGTATCTGATCCAATTATCTTCGGAGCAATTGTAGAAGTTTACT
The DNA here is from genome assembly GCA_014763515.1 of Flavobacteriaceae bacterium. Classification (GTDB taxonomy): domain Bacteria; phylum Bacteroidota; class Bacteroidia; order Flavobacteriales; family Flavobacteriaceae; genus Flavobacterium. The sequence goes on along the minus strand of JACXVH010000146.1, from coordinate 3,147 downwards.
TTAAAGATGTTTTTGAAAAATACGGAAGTGTTTTTGCAGAATTAAACATCAATAAAAATAATGGTTTAGGTGAAGTTTTCGATAAAATTACCGGACACGCTCAAGAAGCTGAAATTAAAGCTGCTATTGAAACCGCTATTAACAACGGCCCTGATTTAGCAATGGTAAATTCTGATAAAGGAATTACGAACTTACACGTTCCTTCTGATGTTATTGTAGATGCTTCTATGCCTGCAATGATCCGTATTGGAGGTAAAATGTGGGATAAAGAAGGTAAAGAGCGTGATACTGTTGCTATGATTCCAGATCGTTCTTATGCTGGTGTTTACGCGGCTGTAATTGATGATTGTAAAGCAAACGGAGCATATGACCCTAAAACTATGGGTTCTGTGCCAAACGTAGGTTTAATGGCTCAAAAAGCGGAAGAATACGGTTCACATGATAAGACTTTCCAAGCGGAAGCGGAAGGAACCATTCGCGTAGTTGATGCAGAAGGAAATGTTTTTTTACAACAAGCTGTTGAAGCTGGAGATATTTTCCGTATGTGTCAAACCAAAGATGCTCCTATCCAAGATTGGGTTAAATTAGCTGTAAATAGAGCTCGTTTATCTAAGACTCCTGCTATTTTCTGGTTAGACGAAAACCGTGCTCACGATAGAGAAATCATCAAAAAAGTAGAAAAATATTTAAAAGACCACGATACTACTGGTTTAGATATTCGTATCTTAAATCCTATTGAAGCTACAAAATTCTCTGTAGAAAGAATTCGCAAAGGTTTAGATACAATTTCTGTTACTGGAAATGTATTACGTGATTACCTAACCGACTTATTTCCTATTTTAGAGGTTGGTACTTCTGCAAAAATGCTTTCTATTGTTCCATTAATGAATGGTGGTGGTTTGTTTGAAACGGGTGCTGGTGGATCTGCTCCAAAACATATTGAACAATTTATTGAAGAAGGCTATTTACGCTGGGATTCATTAGGTGAATTCTTAGCTTTAGGTGCTTCTTACGAACATTTATCGCAAACACAAAACAACCCTAAGGCAATGGTTTTAGCTGAAGCTTTAGATGTTGCTACTGAGAAATTCCTAGAAAATGATAAATCGCCAGCTCGTAAAGTTGGACAAATTGACAACAGAGGTTCACATTTCTATTTAGCTTTATATTGGGCAAATGCTTTAGCTAATCAGGAAAAAGATGCTGAACTGAAAGCTAAATTTACTCCAATTACTGAAGAATTAAATGCAAACGAAGCTAAAATTAACGAAGAATTGATTGCTGCTCAAGGTACTGCTCAAAACATTGGTGGTTATTATCATCCAAATGAAGAGTTGACTGCAAAAGCTATGCGTCCTAGCACAACTTTAAATGCAATTTTGGCTAAATTGAATTAATCAATTTTATATAGCAATAAAAAAGGCTTCCAAGATGGAAGCCTTTTACATTATCTAAATAACTTATTTATCTAAAGGTTTTTTATAATCAATAATAAATTTGGCCGAAACACCTGTTTTTAAATTCCAATCGTTTGTGGTAATTAAATTATCATTTTCATCATAAATTGCAAAATTTGCTGTGTTTGGACCTGCTAATCCTTGATTCAAAGCCATTATATCTAATGCATTATCCCCTTCTCTTAAGTTTACAACATATGTTTTATAATTACTTTCTAATAATTCATTTAAAAATAATGTTTGATAATTTAGGAAAATTCTAATTCGATCTCCGTCAGGCTCCATAAAATCCCTCGTTTTTACTTTAATTGTAGAAGTCCTCACAACATATTTTCCAAAAAAAACATCCTCCCAATTACCTTCTTTATTAATTTCTTTATTCAATTTATCCATCACTTCATCACCAGGATTTTTAAAATCTGTTGATGTATCTAAAATACTTTTAGGAGTTTCTTTTTCATTAGACAATATAGAATACCTACTCTTTTTAGGAGCATCAAAAACACTTTTATATTCAAGTGATGGTAAATTAGAATCATTAGCAGAAGTTTGCTCAAACGGATTGTCTAATTTAAGTTTTAAGGGCGTACTTTTCTTAGTATCAATTTGTGCGATTGATACAGAAACAAAAAGCAGTAACACAAGGTTTAAAAAAAATTTCATCTTCTAATTTCAACAAATCTATAGAAAAGCAATAATACAACTTATAAATTAACCAATGATTAACAATTGTTGTGAAACAAATTATAAAAAAAATCGTCTAATTTGTATATCAAAAAATATACCATGTTCACAAACATTAGGCAAGTTAGCGTTTTTTTAGTTTTTTTACTGAGTCTTATTGGATATTCACAAGAAAAATTCACAATCAGCGGAACTGTAAAAGACAGTTTATCTGGCGAAACGCTTATTGGGGTAACTATTGCTATACTCGAACTTAAAACTGGAACTACAACTAATGAATATGGTTTTTATTCTTTAACACTTCCAAAAGGGGAGTATACTATTTGGGCAAGTTATATAGGCTTTAGTGATTATGAACAAAAAATATCTTTAAATAGTAACCAAAAAATCAACATCAATTTAACAGAATCGCTACAAAACCTTGAAGAGGTTGTGGTAACCGATAATCCTAATAAAATAGTTCTTGATAAGCCTGAAATGAGTACACATAAAATTAATGCAACAACTATTAAAAAAATGCCCGCAGTATTAGGAGAAACAGATTTGTTAAAATCAATTTTAACTTTACCAGGTGTAACTAATGCAGGTGAAGGGCAATCAGGCTTTAATGTTAGAGGTGGTGCTGCCGATCAAAATTTAGTTTTGTTAGACGAAGCTACGCTTTACAATTCTTCCCATTTATTTGGTTTCTTTTCTGTTTTTAATACTGATGCCATTAAAGATATAAAATTATATAAAGGTGGAATTCCCTCTCGTTTTGGAGGAAGAGTGGCTTCTGTTTTAGAAATTTATCAAAAAGACGGAAATAATACTGGTTTTCATGTAAATGGAGGAATTGGTGTTATTTCAAGTAGATTATTAGCAGAAGGACCCATTGTAAAAGATAAAGGTTCTTTTCTTTTTGCTGGAAGAAGTTCGTATGCACATCTATTTCTAAAACTAGCAGATAATGATAATTCGGCTTATTTCTATGATTTAAATACGAAATTGAGTTACCAACTCAACG
>JACXVH010000145.1 GCA_014763515.1 Flavobacteriaceae bacterium | reverse complement strand
ACCATGTTTTGCTCTTTCTTGCCTACAACATCTTCTAATAAAGTATTCAATGATTTTGAAATCGTTTCTTTTGATTTAAAGTTTAAAGAATAACCAAATTTCTTAATCAAATTTTGTAATCCCATTAACTTATCTTCATTTGGTTCATCGTGAACACGATACACAAAAGTTTTCTTTTGTTTACCAATAAATTCGGCTACTTTTCTATTAGCTAACAACATAAATTCTTCAATTAAATGATTAGCATCTTTACTTTGTTTAAAGTAAACGCCTGTTGGTTCTGCATTTTCATTTAAATGAAATTTAACTTCCACTTTATCGAATGATATAGCGCCATTAGCCATACGTTTACTTCGTAAGATTTTGGCTAATTCATCCATTTTTAAAGTAGCTTCAACTATTGTTGCATCAACTTGATAAGCTTCTCCAGTTAATGAAATTTCAGCTGGAATGATATCTGATTTTGTTTTTGACGACTTAGATAATGATTTTTTATTTGTGTCGTCAAGAAGCAACTTTTCTTCAGCGGAATTATTATTTTTAGTGTTGCTTTCAATGATATATTGCGCTTCTTCATAAGCAAAACGTTGATCAGAATAAATTACCGTTCTTCCAAACCAAGAATCTACAATTTCTGCTTTATTATTCAATTGAAAAACAGCTGAAAACGTATATTTTTCTTCATGTGGACGCAATGAACATGCAAAATTTGATAAGACTTCTGGAAGCATTGGAACCACTCTATCTACTAAATAAACAGAAGTTGCTCTATTATACGCTTCATCATCTAAAATAGTACCTTCTTTTACATAGTGTGAAACATCGGCAATGTGAATTCCTATTTCGTAATTTCCATTTGGTAATACTTCAAAGGACAACGCATGCATCACCAATTTTATTTTTAGGAATAAAAATATCGGTATACATTTTTGTATTTGCAGTAGTTACAAAAGCAAAATTCTTTTGTACATCGATTACTCCAACAAACTCTTCTTTATTACGTTCTAAAATTTCTAAAACTTCAGCTTCTGGTCGGCGCGAACTTCTTCTGTTATAGATGTAAGCTTTAACTTTATCGCCATCTAATGCATGATTCAAATTTATAAACGGAACAAAAACATCGTCTTCTAATTCATCGCAAACAAAATAACCTGTTTTACGAGAAGTCATGTCAATATAACCTTCATAATACTCAGCTTTTGAAACCATTTGGTATTTACCACGATCAGTTTCATGAATTTTATCTTGAGATTTTAAAAGTTTTAAATCGCGAATAATTTCGTTGCGACTTTTAGTATCTGTCAACTCAAGTTGCGCTGCAATTTGTTTATAGTTAAAGGATTTTGAAGGTTCTTTTGCTAAAATTTTAAAAATTTGACTGGTAAAATCTTTTACTTTTTTACCAAACTTTTTTGGTTTCTTACTCATTATATCTTTTCTAATTAAAGTTGAAAGTTACGAAGAAGAAAATAGAAAAAAGAAAATAGCATCTAGAATTAATAAAAATCTAACATTTATTAAAAAGAAGAGTTTTCAACATATATTAAAAACAACAAAAAAAAGATTTTTTAAAAATTTAATTTTATGATTATGATTATAGTGTGTTAATATGTGGTATAACTTTTTTTAGAAGATTTAGATTTTAGAGTTTTACAATTTTATACAATTCTATTAACAACTCATTTTTTATCTAAAATATTGATTTTAAACTTTAATTTAACTTTTAATATTCAGTTATTAACAACTGTTGAAATATATTTTATATATAATTTTGTAGATAACTTCACTTGTTAAAAACTGTTAATAAGTATGTATTTTTTATTAAAAACTTCCACATAAAAAATTAAAAAATACACTTGTATATTTCATTCCAATTTTTGTTTATGAATTTTTAGTTATGTTTTTAAAAAACTTCTGATTTTCTATTTAAATTTATTAACAATTGATGTTAATTCTTAATTAATTAATTTTCAAGTTATTGTAAAAAAGAATTAACAATCTATTTTTTTAATCATTATTCATTATAAATTTTCTATTGAATGGTTAATTTTAATAGAAGATTATAGATGTTTCAATAGTAAACATATTGTACTTTTATAAGTTATTTATACATCCTTTAAGAGAAATATATTTGTAAAGTTAAACTGACTTCTTGACAATTCTAATTAAATTTGTAAAAATAAATAAACACATAACTAACACACTTATGATTATTTCAATTGGTAACGACCACGCTGGTCCAGAATACAAAAAAGCAATTGTTAAGTATTTAGAACTTAACGAACATACAGTTATTAACCACGGAACTGATACTTTTGAAAGTGTAGATTATCCCGATTTTGGTCATCCAGTAGCCTATGATGTTGAAAGCGGAAAAGCCGAATTAGGAATTGTGATTTGTGGTTCAGGAAACGGAATTGCCATGACAGCTAATAAACATCAAGGTGTTAGAGCTGCACTTTGTTGGACAAAAGAAATTGCGCAATTAGCTCGTGAACATAACGATGCAAATGTAATTAGTATTCCTGCGCGATATACTTCAATTGAACAAGCTGTTGAAATGGTTCATACTTTCTTAATTACAGCTTTTGAAGGTGGACGTCATGATAGACGTGTTCAAAAAATTGCTTGTAAATAAATGAGCCACAACCACGTTCACATACATAAACATCAAGTAGAAGGCAAAAATCTTTATTATTCCATTGTATTGAATGTGGTAATAACTTTAGCACAAATTATTGGTGGAATACTATCCAATAGTTTAGCCTTAATTTCAGATGCTTTACATAACTTTTCCGATGTTTTATCGCTTGTTTTTAGTTATGTTGCGCATAAATTATCTCGAAGAAAAGCTTCTTTAGATCAAACTTTTGGTTATAAACGAGCTGAATTATTAGCGGCTTTTATTAATTCTGCAACTTTAATTATTGTCGCTTGTATTTTAATTTATGGAGCAATTGAAAGATTAATAAATCCGCACGAAATAAAATCTAATTTGGTTATTTGGTTAGCTTTATTAGGAATTGTTGTAAACGGATTATCTGTACTACTTCTAAAAAAAGATGCTGACCATAATTTAAATATGAAATCGGCATATTTACATTTATTAACTGATATGATGGCTTCTGTTGCTGTATTAGTTGGTGGATTATTAATGAAGTTTTATGGTTGGTTTTGGGTAGATAGCGTCATGACTATTTTAATTGCGATTTACTTAATTGTTGTTGGATTTGATTTAATAATTAAATCAACAAAAATGCTAATGTTGTTTACACCAGATGAAATTAATATTAAAGCAATAGTGCGTGAAGTTCATAAAATTGAAGGTGTTAATAAATTACATCACATTCACGTTTGGCATTTAAACGAAGAGGAATTGCACTTAGAAGCACATTTAGATTGTTCTGAAGATATTAAAATGAGCGAATTCAACGATTTATTGTTCAAAGTGGAAGAAGTCCTTTTTCATCAATTCGGAATTAATCATATCAACATTCAACCCGAATTTAAAAAAGAAGATCCAAAAGATTATATTGTCCAAGATTAACTTCATTAACTGAATTTAGTTAAATTGCGTCAGTTTATTGACTGAATTTAACTAAATTGCGTCAGTTTAATGACTGAATTTGTATTTTTTTTATTATATTTGTATCGAATTTATTCAAAATAAATCGGTATGAATTACTACAAAAGAGCTGTTTTCGAAGAATTTCAATCTAAATTAAAACCTAATAAAGTACTTGTTTTATTGGGCGCAAGACGTGTAGGTAAAACACAACTTATAAAAAAATATGTGGCATCTACAAACGAAAAAGTATTGCAATTAAATGGTGAAGATTTAAATGATGTGCGTTTATTAGAAGAAAAGAGTGTTGCTAATTATACAAAATTACTTCATGATATTTCTATTTTAGTAATTGATGAAGCTCAAAACATCTCTGAAATTGGTCAAATTTTAAAATTAATGGTCGATTCAATTGAAGGAATAAAAATTATTGCAACAGGTTCATCAATGTTTGATTTAGCAAATAAATTAGGCGAACCATTAGTAGGTAGAAAAAACACTTTATTTTTATTTCCTCTAGCTCAAATGGAGTTTTCTCAATTTGAAAATTATAAACAAACTACTGAAAATTTAGAGGAACGATTAATTTATGGTGGTTATCCTGAGTTAACTCATTACGAATCTTGGTATGAAAAAAAGGATTATTTAAAGGAAATTGTAAATTCTTATTTATTAAAAGATATTTTGATTTTTGATGGAATTAAAAACTCAGATAAAATTTATGATTTACTTCGATTAATTGCGTTTCAAGTAGGTAAAGAAGTTTCGTTACAAGAACTAGGAAACCAATTAAATATGTCTAAAAATACAGTTGAGCGCTATTTAGATTTGCTTTCTAAAGTTTTTATTTTGTTTAAAATTGAAGGTTTTTCAAGAAATCTACGTAAAGAAATTACAAAATCCTCTCGTTGGTATTTTTACGATAATGGAATAAGAAATGCGATTATTAACAATTTTAATACATTACAAAATCGAACCGATGTTGGTGATTTATGGGAAAATTATTTAGCTTCAGAACGAATAAAAAAACAAGAATATCATAAAATGTTTAAGCAAAATTATTTTTGGCGAACCTATGATCAACAAGAACTAGATTGGGTAGAAACTGAAGCTGAAAGTATAAACGGATTTGAGTTTAAATGGAATGAAAATAAAAAATCAAAAATTCCAACAGCTTTTGCAAAAGCTTATCCAGAAGCTTCTTTTTCTGTTATAAACAAACAAAATTATTTAGATTTTATAATGTAAAAATCCTTACAAGTTTAAGATAACTATGACAAACATCCAATTCATACAAACCACAACCCAACTTCCCGTTAAAGGAATAGAGAATACGATACAATTACTTTCTGAAGATTGTACCATTCCGTTTATTTCGCGCTACCGAAAAGATAAAACAGGTAATTTAGATGAGGTTCAAATTGAAGCAATTGCAAAGCTAAGCAAACAATTTGACGAAATTGTAAAACGCAAAGATTC
>JACXVH010000144.1 GCA_014763515.1 Flavobacteriaceae bacterium | reverse complement strand
TACTGCTATTATTCAACCTAAAATTTTAGACTTTAAAAACAAAACTCGCTTCGAATATGCTGGAGCTGCAGGCGGCTTTATAGATAAATATGGTTTTCCTTTTTGTAGAGGCCGAATTTTTGAATCTATAGAAAAAGACACAAATCAATATAACGACATAAAAGATATATTTTGGGCATCTGGCGCTTGTTTTTTTATTAGAAATGAAGTTTTTAAAAAACTTAATGGCTTCGATGAGGATTTTTTTGCACACCAAGAAGAAATTGACTTATGCTGGCGTGTAAAAAACCTAGGTTATCAAATAAAATATAATGGAAATTCTACTGTTTATCATGTTGGAGGAGCAACTTTAAAAACGGGAAGTACGTATAAAACCTTTTTAAATTTTAGAAATTCACTTTGGATGCTTACTAAAAACCTCCCAAAAAAAGACTTAATTTCTACCCTTTTCATTAGATTAACTTTCGACGGAATAGCAGGTATAAAGTTTCTTTTAGAAGGAAAACCTTTACATTTATGGGCGGTTTTAAAATCACACTTTTACTTCTATTTAAATTTGAATAAAAATTTAAAAAAAAGAAATCCCAAAACTGGCTTAAAAAAATACTATACTGTAGAGAGTATTGTTTATTTGCACTATATCAAGAAGAAAAAGTACTTTTCCGAATTATTTTAACAATAGTTTAGCTATCAATTTTATAAAACTAAACACTATTGTTAATAATTTTGCGTTGGAATTATATAGAAACTAAAAAAGAAAAACTTATGAAAAGAGTAATTGTCCCAATGCTTGCTTTGGTATTAACTCTAACTTCTTGTGTATCGAAAAAGAAGTTTGCTGATTTAGAAGCCAAACAAAAGGAAACGCAAGATTTATTAAACACAGCTACAATTAAGTTAAACACTTGTTTAACAGAAAAAGAAGCGCTTGCAAGTCAGGTTGACTATTTAAAGAAAAACAATACCGAATTAATCAATAGCTCTAAAGAATTAACTGTTTTAACTCAAAAAGGAGCTGAAAATCTTGAAAAATCATTAGAAAGTTTAAAAGAAAAAGATTTAAAAATATCGCGCTTACAAGATGCTTTAACTAAAAAAGACAGCGTTACTTTAGCATTAGTTACAAGTTTAAAACGTGAAGTGGGAATTGATGATCCAGATATCAATATTAATGTTGAAAAAGGAGTAGTAATGATCTCGATTGCTGATAATTTATTATTCAAATCGGGAAGTTATGAAGTAAGCGACAACGCAAAATCTGTTTTAAGTAAAGTTGCAAAAGTAATTAACAGTAAACCAGATTTTGAATGTATGGTTGAAGGCCATACAGATAATGTGCCAATTAAAAATGCTGTTTTATTAGACAATTGGGACTTATCTGTAAAAAGATCAACGTCTATTGTTAGAGTTTTACAACAAGATTTTAAAGTAAATCCTAAGCAATTAATTCCTGCCGGTAGAAGTTTTTATATTCCTTTAGTTGATAATGATACTCCTGCAAACAGAGCTAAAAATAGAAGAACTAGAATTATCATTATGCCTAAAATTGATCAATTCTACGATATGATAGAAAAAGAAATGAAAAACATGGGTAAATAAGTTTTTCTAAACAATAAAAAAGCCACCTAAAAGGTGGCTTTTTTAGGACAATTCAATGCAATAACTTCCGTTTTAAGGAAGTTAAATTACTATTTGAAGTTAATAATTCATTTATTAACCAATTTCTTGTTTCTTCTAAATCTACAATATTGATATATTTAGCCCAATCATCTGTTTGTTCAACCAATTTAAGTTCTTTCATAACTTTTGAACATTCACTAGCATTTCTTAAAGCAAATTTATCTTTAAAAAAAGAATGTTCTTTATGATAAAAATCAAAGTTCCCTAAATCATCTTGAAAAATAAAATACAAAGGTTTGCTTTCTTCATTATTGAAAAACTCATTCCAACTTGCATAACCAATTTGTGGTAAATGATTGTTTATCTTTTCTTGAGAAATTGAAACTAATTTCCATCTGCAATTAGCGACTCTACCCCAATGATTCGACTTTCTATAAACTCCTTCATTTGTGAAAAAATATTCACTTCCCGATTTACTTTTATGAACAAATTCAATTTCAGCAGCTTCTTCCAAAGTAAGATGTTTAAATACACAAAATGTGTTTTTATGAAAATTACTTCTGTTATACTGATACATTCTTAACTCGTTTTAATCTTCAGTAAATCTTCTAAACCAAGTTCTTTTATAGAAATTTCACGCATTTCTACTTTTTTAATTTTCCCAGTAATTGTCATTGGAAAACTATCTACAAATTTCCAAAATTTCGGTACTTTATAATGCGTAATTTGATCTTTACAAAACTGAAGTAATTCTTCTTGAGAAAGTTCTACATTTGTTTTTAATTTTACCCAAGCCATTATTTCTTCACCAAACTTTTCACTTGGTACACCAATAACTTGAACATCTTCAATTAAATCGTGCGTATATAAAAACTCTTCAATTTCTCTTGGTGAAATATTTTCTCCACCTCTAATGATTACATCTTTTATTCGACCAGCAATATTAATATAACCTTCTTCGTCCATTACAGTTAAATCGCCACTGTGCATCCAACCGGCATCATCTAAAACATAATGAGTTGCTTCCGGATTTTCCCAATATTTCAACATCACCGAGTAACCGCGCGTGCATAATTCTCCTGGAAGGCCTCGTTCTACAATTTCGCCAGTATCAGGATTTACAATTTTCTTATAATCGCTTGTTTTAAAATGTAATGCAGATATTAAAAATTTAATTCCAGATTGGTTTAAAACATAAATTAATTCATTTGAACGGTAAGCGGGATTAATATTAACTAAAATAACACCAATTCTTGCTGTTGCATATTGTAATAATGTCCATTCAAATCGATTAGGAGACCAAATTCCTACTCTATCTCCAGATTGTATACCAAGTGCTAAAAGCGATTTTGCTAATTGAGTAGTTTGTTGCCAAAACTCTTTATAGGTAACCTTATAATTTTGATGAAGTGAAACTAATGTAATATTGTCGGGATAATTTTCAACCGTTCTTTTTAAGTTTTGCCCTATTGTTTCTCCAAGTAGAGGTATTGAAGAAGGACCGCTAACGTATGAAATTGATGTCATCCTTTTTAATTTTTAAGGATAACAAATTTATAGTAATTTAGCTAAGATGTAAAAATATTAACAGTTTTTACCGGATAATGACACAAAAAAATAAGCTATAATTCGAAACTATTAAATATACTATCACGCAAACCTCTTTTTTTCAATAAGTTAAAATGAGATCTTATTGCCTCGAATGCTGAGTAACAAGTATATGGTAAATTATATTCAGCAGCATATTTTTTAATAATAGGAGTTATATGAGGATAATAAGTGTGACCTACTGTTGGAAATAAGTGATGTGCCACATGATGTGTAAAGCCTCCATATAAAAAATCGGCTACAACATTACCCGCACTAAAATCTTTTGTCACAGTAAGCTGATGTTCAGCCCAAGTTAAATCAAATGCTTCATTTTCTAATTGTAATGGAAAAACTGCATCTTCATCTACATGAGTAGAAATCAGCGCAACAACACCTAGCATACTAGATAATAAATGCATCGTTATCCAAGCCATAAAAACAGTTGTAAATTTTTGATTTAAAACTAAATAAGGCACCACTAGCATATAAAACAAATTAAATAGTTTGGCTACAAATAATTTTACATATTCAATTTTTGGTATATCATAAACACGCTTAAGATAATTGTCTTTGGTTCCAAAAAAATCTTTAAAATCTCTACTAAATAACCAAATTAAAGTATAAAAAGGATACAAAAACCACATGTAAATATGTTGAAATCTATGATAGGAATACCATTTACTATTTGGAAATAATCGAATTAAATCGCTTTGTTTCACATCACAATCCCAATTTTGAATATTTGGATAAGGATGATGTAACTTGATATGACGTTGAATCCATATTTCACTATTACTACCAAATAATTCAAGCAAATAACAAAATAATCGGTTCTGTTTTCTATTAAAAAAAACCGCATTATGAGCTGCATCGTGAAATGAATTTACAAAAAGGATAATCATACTAAATCCCATTAAAATATAAAAGCTAAATAATGCTACAGTATTATTTCCGAAAATTAGTATACAGGCATAAAAAGAAAAAAAAGAAAT
>JACXVH010000143.1 GCA_014763515.1 Flavobacteriaceae bacterium | reverse complement strand
AATCACGATACAGGGCGTTTCAATCAAATTTATCAAAATGATTTTAAAAAATACCAATTGGGAATGACCATTATGGCAACTATGAGAGGGATTCCACAATTGTATTACGGCTCTGAAATTGGAATGGCTGGAGATAAAGGAAAAGGTGATGCAGATATTCGTCAAGATTTCCCTGGTGGTTGGGAAGGCGATGCAAACAATGCGTTTTCTGCTAGTGGAAGAACAGTTGAACAAGCAAAATATTTCGATTTTTCTAAGAAAGTATTGAATTGGAGAAAAAATAAAGAAGTAATTCACACTGGAAAATTAACGCATTACATTCCTGAAAATAATGTGTATGTGTATTTCCGTCATAACGATAAAGAAACGGTTATGGTGGTTATCAATAATGCTCCTGATACTCAGAAATTGAATCTTTCTCGTTTTCAGGAAAATATCAAATCGTTTACTTCTGGAAATGATATTCTTTCTGGAAAATCCATCGATTTAAAAGCTGAATTATCGGTTGAAGGAAAATCGTCAATGATACTAGAATTGAAATAATGAAACAACTATTACTCTTTCTATTATGCTTTTGTTTTACTTTTTCTCAAAGTAAGATACAATCTTATGTTCTTGAAAATTCAGGAAAATTTGAAGGAAATATTGAAAGAATAGATACCTTTCCTTCTAGATATATTGTGCCAAGAACAGTTGATGTTTGGTTACCAAAAACCTATTCTAAAACAAAAAAATATAGTGTTTTGTACATGCACGATGGCCAAATGTTGTTTGATGCAACAACTACATGGAACAAACAAGAATGGAGAGTAGATGAAGTAGCATCGCAATTAATGCAAGAAAATAAAGTAAATGATTTTATTGTCGTAGCTATTTGGAACATTCCTAATTTGCGTCACATGGATTTGTATCCTAAAAAACCTTATGAACCGCTTTCAAAAGAGTTAAAAGAGAAAATTCAAATAGAAGCAAAAAAATCGCAATTTCCATTTGACGATAGCAAAATAAATTCCGATAATTATTTAAAATTTATTGTAGAAGAATTGAAGCCTTACATTGATAAAAACTATTCGGTTTTTACTACTGCAAATCACACTGCCATTATGGGTTCGAGTATGGGCGGCTTGATTTCGATGTATGCTTTGTGTGAATATCCAAATGTATTCGGAAAAGCAGCTTGTTTGTCAACGCATTGGATTGGATTTAGAGAATTTGAAAACAACCCCATTCCGGAATCTTTTTTCGCGTATATGGAAAAGAAATTACCCGAAGCTAAAAACCACAAATTATATTTTGATTACGGAACAGAAACTTTAGATGCTTTCTATTTAAAATACGAATATCGAGTTGATGAAATTTTAAAAGTAAAAGGATATACGGATGTAGATTCCCAGAATTTAAAGTTTGAAGGCGAAAACCATTCCGAAGCCTCTTGGCAAAAAAGGATTCATATTCCGTTAGAATTTATGTTTGGAAAATAAAATTATAAAAAATGAAAAAGACAATTGTTACTGTATTAGTTTTTTTAACTTTATTTAGTTGTAAAAACGAAACAGAAAAAACGGCAGAAAATTCAAAAACAGAATTCGCAAAATTTTCTCCAGAAGTGGAAGAAAGTGCTGTTATTTATGAAGTTAATATCCGTCAGTATTCACCTGAAGGAACTTTCAATGCCTTTACTAAAGATATTCCGCAATTAAAAGAATTAGGTGTAAAAATCATTTGGGTAATGCCTATTTTTCCTATTTCGCAAACCAAAAGAAAAGCAACCGGTGGTGATGATAGTAAATTTGTTTCTGAAATGCCTGAAGCAGAACAACATAAATATCTAGGAAGTTACTATGCAGTTTCGGATTTCAAAAAAGTGAATCCTGAATTTGGAACAATTGATGATTTTAGAAATTTAGTAAAAACAGCGCATGATAATGGCATGTATGTGATTTTGGATTGGGTACCAAATCACACAGGTTGGGACCACGTTTGGATTAAAGAACATCCAGAATATTATACTAAAAATGAGAAAGGAGAAATCATCGATCCAATCAATCCAGAAACGGGTAAATCTTGGGGTTGGTCTGATGTTGCTGATTTGAATTACGACAACCAAGGATTGCGAAAAGAAATGACTTCTGATATGTTGCATTGGATCAAAAACGAAAACATTGATGGATTCCGTTGCGATGTAGCAAGTAATGTGCCTCTAGATTTTTGGCAACAAGCTATTCCACAATTGCGAAAAGAAAAAGATATTTTCATGTTGGCAGAAGCTTGGGAACCTGAATTGTTAAAAGACGGTTTGTTTGATATGGCTTACGGTTGTATGAATCAAATGATATTTTAATGAGTTTTGTTGACAATCACGATGAGAATTCTTGGAACGGAACCGTTAAAGGAAGATTAGGAAAAGCAGAAGAAGCCATGACCGCTTTATCTTATATGATGCCAGGAATGCCATTAATTTACAGCGGAAATGAATATGGTTTGAGTCATAGTTTGAAGTTTTTTGAAAAAGATTCTATTCTAAAAACTAAAGGTTCGGATTGGGAATTAAGAGCAAAATTAGGAAAGTTAAAAACCGAAAATAAAGCACTAAGCGGTGGAAAAAATGCTGCTTCATATAAAAGAATTATTACTTCTAACGATGAACAAATTTTAGCTTTTGAACGAGAAAAAGATGGTGAAAAAATCATTTATTTAGCAAATCTCAGCGAAGATCAAGTTGATAACTTTAAATTAGATTTCGATGATATTTATAAAAATTATATGAACCCTGACGAGGTATTCAAAGGTCAAGTTAGTTTTGAATTACAACCCTGGGAATACTATGTTTTTGTAAAAGTTAAGTAATTATATAATTGAAGTTAATTTTAAAGCATTTGGCAACAGCCAAATGCTTTATATTTTAAGTGTATTGAAAATTAAACTGTTAACATTTGGATTATAAAAAATAATTTCTACCTTTGCATCCCCTAAAATAGGGTAGTTAAAAAAAGTATTAATTTATTAGTAATTATGCCAACAATTCAACAATTAGTAAGAACTGGAAGAGCCAAAATAACTAAGAAGAGTAAATCGGCTGCTTTAGATTCTTGTCCTCAAAGAAGAGGGGTTTGTACGCGTGTTTACACTACAACACCTAAAAAACCAAACTCAGCAATGCGTAAAGTTGCGCGTGTGCGTTTGACAAATGGTAACGAAGTAAATGCTTACATCCCAGGAGAAGGACACAATCTACAAGAGCACTCGATAGTATTAGTTAGAGGTGGAAGGGTAAAAGATTTACCAGGAGTTAGATACCACATCGTTCGTGGTGCTTTGGATACAGCCGGAGTTAACGGTCGTTTACAAAGAAGATCTAAATATGGTGCTAAACGCCCTAAAGACAAAAAGTAATTTTAAAAACTTTTAAAGAAAAGACATGAGAAAAAGACAGGCCAAAAAAAGACCTCTTTTACCAGATCCAAAGTTTAACGATCAGTTAGTAACACGTTTTGTGAATAACTTAATGTGGGATGGTAAAAAATCAGTTGCTTTCAAAGTGTTCTACGATGCTTTAGAAATTGTAGAAAACAAGAAGCAAGATGCTGAAAAATCAGCATTAGAAACTTGGAAAGATGCTTTAACAAATGTTATGCCTCACGTAGAAGTACGTTCACGTCGTGTGGGTGGTGCTACATTCCAAATTCCTATGCCAATTCGTCCAGATAGAAAAATTTCTATGGCGATGAAATGGATGATTCTTTATGCAAGAAAAAGAAATGAGAAATCAATGGCTGCACGTTTAGCTTCTGAAATTTTAGCGGCTGCTAAAGAAGAAGGTGCTGCTGTTAAGAAAAGAATGGATACTCACAAAATGGCTGAGGCGAACAAAGCATTCTCTCACTTTAGATTTTAATTCATAAAGAACACAACAAAATGGCAAGAGATTTAAAATATACAAGAAATATCGGTATTGCAGCTCACATTGATGCTGGTAAAACTACAACAACTGAGCGTATTTTATTCTATACTGGTAAAACTCATAAAATTGGTGAGGTTCACGAAGGTGCCGCTACTATGGACTGGATGGAGCAAGAAGCGGAAAGAGGTATTACAATTACTTCTGCAGCTACTACTTGTGAGTGGAACTTCCCAACAGAGCAAGGTAAGCCAACAGCAGACTCGCATTCTTACCACTTTAATATTATCGATACTCCAGGTCACGTTGACTTTACAGTAGAGGTGAATCGTTCTTTACGTGTATTAGATGGTTTAGTATTCTTGTTTTCTGCAGTAGATGGTGTTGAGCCTCAATCAGAAACAAACTGGAGATTAGCTGATAATTATAAAGTTCCTCGTATGGGGTTTGTTAATAAGATGGACCGTCAAGGGTCTAACTTTTTAGCGGTATGTCAGCAAGTAAAAGATATGTTGAAATCAAATGCAGTACCTTTAGTTTTACCTATCGGTGATGAGGCTGATTTCAAAGGAGTAGTTGACTTAATCAAAAACCAAGCAATTGTTTGGCATGATGAAACTCAAGGAGCTACTTTTGATATCGTTGCTATTCCAGACGATATGATTGAAGATACTAAAAAGTACAGACAACAATTAATCGAAGAGGTTGCTGCGTATGATGAAAACTTATTAGAGAAATTCATGGAAGATGAAGACTCTATTACAGAGGAAGAAATCAATAATGCATTAAGAAGGGCAACTATCGATATGGCTATTATTCCAATGTTATGTGGATCTTCATTCAAAAATAAAGGAGTTCAGTTCATGTTAGATGCAGTTTGTAAATTCTTACCTTCTCCATTGGATAAAGAAGCTATTGAAGGAACAAACCCTGATACTGGTGAGCCTATTTCAAGAAAACCATCTGTAAATGATCCATTTGCGGCTTTAGCATTTAAAATTGCTACTGATCCTTATGTTGGTCGTTTGGCTTTCTTCCGTGCTTATTCAGGACGTTTAGATGCTGGTTCTTATGTATTGAACAATCGTTCAGGAAACAAAGAGCGTATCTCTCGTATCTACCAAATGCATGCTAACAAGCAAAATGCAATTGAATATATTGAAGCCGGAGATATTGGAGCAGCTGTAGGATTTAAAGACATCAAAACTGGTGATACTTTATCAGATGAAAAACACCCAATCGTGTTAGAATCAATGGTATTCCCTGATCCAGTAATTGGTATCGCAGTTGAGCCTAAAACAAAAGCTGACGTTGATAAAATGGGTATGGCTTTGGCTAAATTAGCTGAAGAAGATCCTACTTTTACAGTAAGAACTGACCATGCTTCAGGACAAACAATTATTTCTGGAATGGGTGAGCTTCACTTAGATATCATCGTGGATCGTATGAAGCGTGAATTTAAAGTTGAAGTTAACCAAGGTGAGCCACAGGTTGAGTACAAAGAGGCATTCACTAGAAAAGCACAACACAGAGAAGTTTATAAGAAACAATCAGGTGGACGTGGTAAATTTGGTGATATCGTATTCGAAATTGGACCAGCTGACGAAGTTGATGGAAAAGTGCCTGTAGGGTTGCAATTTGTTAACGAAGTAAAAGGTGGTAACGTACCTAAAGAATATATTCCAGCTGTAGAAAAAGGTTTCAGAGAAGCTATGAAATCAGGACCTTTAGCAGGTTATGAAGTTGATAGTTTAAAAGTAACTTTAACGGATGGATCTTTTCACCCTGTGGATTCGGATGCGCTTTCTTTCGAATTGGCTGCTAAATTAGGATATAAAGAATCAGCAAAAGCTGCTGGTGCTGTGATCCTTGAGCCAATTATGAAATTAGAGGTGTTAACTCCGGAAGAAAATATGGGTGATATCGTTGGGGATTTAAATAGAAGAAGAGGTCAAGTAAACAATATGGATGATAGAGCAGGTTCAAAAGTAATTAAAGCTTCTGTTCCGCTTTCTGAAATGTTTGGTTATGTAACTACTTTAAGAACATTGTCTTCTGGTAGAGCAACTTCAACTATGGAATTTTCTCACTACGCAGAAACTCCTTCAAACATTTCTGAAGAGGTTATCAAGAAAGCTAAAGGCGCTAATGATTAATTTTTAAAAAGATGAGTCAAAAAATTAGAATAAAATTAAAATCATACGATCACAACTTAGTTGATAAATCAGCTGAGAAAATCGTTAAGACTGTAAAAAGTACAGGTGCAGTTGTAACTGGTCCAATTCCGTTACCTACGCATAAAAAGATTTTTACTGTATTACGTTCTCCACACGTAAACAAAAAATCTAGAGAGCAATTTGAATTAAGCTCGTATAAAAGATTATTAGATATTTATAGTTCTTCTTCAAAAACTATTGATGCTTTAATGAAATTAGAGTTACCAAGTGGTGTTGAAGTAGAAATCAAAGTTTGATAGAATTTTTAACTACTTAGCAAAACTCCCAGCGAAAGTTGGGAGTTTTTTGCTTTTAAAATAGTTAAAACGAATAGAATATATGAAGTTGAATTTTAAAAATTTAGAGACAAGACAAGTTAAAAACGGAAATAAATTATATTTTTCTTGCATATGTGATTTTTTTTTTCGCAAGTATAAATTTTAAAAAATTATA
>JACXVH010000142.1 GCA_014763515.1 Flavobacteriaceae bacterium | reverse complement strand
ACAGCTTTATACGAAATTATTCCAACAGGCGTGAAAAGTGATTATTTAAAAGAAGTCGATGGATTAAAATACTCAAATGTTGCTAATAATCAGAATTTTTCAAATGAATTAGCAACTATTAAATTCCGATATAAAAAACTAGATGGCGAAAAAAGTATAGAAATGGTAGAAATAATCAAAAATGAAACAATTCTATTAGCTAAAACTTCTGATGACTTTAAGTTTAGTTCATCTGTAGCTTGGTTCGGATTAAAATTACGCGATTCGAAGTTAATCAACAAAAAATTAACTTCAGATATAAAAACGTTAGCATTACAAGGAAAATCAAATGATGAAGACGGTTATCGTTCAGAGTTTATAAGATTGATTGATGCGGTTAATTAACAAACTTTCTTAATAATAGATTAAAATCCTGCAAACCTAAATTGTGTTTGTAGGATTTTTCAGTTTACATCATTATTTTTACGTAAAACATATATTTATGAAAAAAATTCTTTCCATTTTAATTATTGCCTTTGTAGCACTTCAGTTTTTCCAAATTGACAAAACCAATCCGCCAATTGATGAAAGTCAGGATTTTATAAAAATTCACAATCCATCGCCTGAAATTGCCGAACAAATTAAGGCTTCATGTTACGATTGCCATTCCAACGAAAGCCAATATCCTTGGTATACCTATGTGCAACCTGTTGGTTGGTGGGTTAAAAATCATATTGAAGAAGGAAAACATCACTTAAATTTTTCTGAATTTGGTACTTATTCAGCAAAAAGACAATCGCATAAAATGGAAGAATGTTATGAATTAATTGAAGAAAATGAAATGCCATTAAAAAGCTACACCATAGCGCACCAAGATGCTGTGTTAGATGACGTAACTAAGGAACAATTGATTACCTATTTTAAAGAAATGGAAGAAAAACTAAAGGAATAGTTAAATAAAAAAAGCTCCAATATTGGAGTTTTTTTTATTTCTATTTTTCAATTTCTTTTAAGTTTTCCATTTTCTTATACTCTAAGAAACCTTTAATATCTTCAAAATGCTCGCGAACACGTTTGTTACCAAATTCAAATACTTTGGTTACTAAGCCGTCTAAGAAATCACGATCGTGAGAAACTAAAATCAAAGTTCCATCGAAATCACGTAATGCATCTTTAATAATGTCTTTGGTTTTCATGTCTAAGTGATTTGTTGGCTCATCGAGAATTAAAACGTTGACCGGTTCTAACAACAATTTAATCATTGCCAAACGCGTTCTTTCTCCTCCAGAAAGTACTTTTACTTTCTTTTGAATATCATCACCACTAAACATAAATGCGCCTAACATGTCTTTTATCTTTGAGCGAATATCACCTACTGCAATTCTGTCTATCGTTTCAAAAACTGATAATTCTCCATCTAATAAAGCCGCTTGATTTTGAGCAAAATAACCAATTTGTGCATTATGACCTACTTCCAATTTTCCTCCATCAAAATCAATTTCTCCCATAATAGCTTTGATCATGGTTGATTTACCTTCTCCATTTTTACCTACGAAAGCAACTTTTTGTCCGCGTTCAATAACCATGTTTGCATTATTAAAAACCACATGATCTCCATAAGTTTTCGTTAATTCTTCAACTACAACAGGATATTGACCGCTTCGTGGTGAAGGTGGAAATTTTAATCGCAATGCCGAAGTATCGACTTCATCAACTTCTACAAGAACTAATTTTTCTAGCATACGAACGCGCGATTGCACTTGTTCTGTTTTAGAATAAGTTCCTTTAAAACGTTCAATAAACGCCTGATTTTCGGCAATAAATTTCTGTTGCTCGTCGTACGCTTTTTGTTGGTGTGCTCTTCTATCTTTACGTAATTCTAAATAATCAGAATATTTAGCTTTGTAATCGTAAATTCGTCCCATTGTAACTTCAATCGTACGATTTGTAATATTATCTACAAATGCTCTATCGTGCGAAATTACCATAACCGCTTTTGCTTGGTTTACTAAGAAGTCTTCTAACCATTGAATACTATCCATATCCAAATGGTTGGTTGGCTCATCCAATAAAATTAAATCGGGTTTCTTTAATAAGATTTTTGCTAATTCGATACGCATTCTCCATCCACCAGAAAATTCGGAAGTTTTACGTGTAAAATCTTCACGTTCAAAACCTAAACCTTTTAATACTTTTTCTACTTCCGCTTCGTAATTTACTTCTTCAATTGCGTAGAATTTTTCAGAAAGTTCAGAAACGCGTTCAATTAACTTCATATACGCATCGCTTTCATAATCGGTACGAACTGTTAATTCATCATTAATTGCATCGATTTCAGCTTTCATTTTAAAAACTTCCTCAAACGCTTTAGCTGTCTCATCGAAAACAGTTGCATTGTCTTCCGTTAGTAAATGTTGGGGCAAATAAGCGATTACCGCTTCTTTTGGAGCCGAAATAGCCCCACGAGTGGGTTTATTTACACCTGCAACAATTTTTAACAAAGTTGATTTTCCAGCGCCATTTTTACCCATTAAGGCAATTTTATCATTTTCATTTATTGCAAAAGTTACTTCACTAAATAAAGTGGTTCCGCCAAATTCAACTGCAATGTCGTTAACTGTAATCATTCTTTAAGTCTAAAGTTAAAAGTTAGAAAGTAAAAAGTCTTTCTCCTATAAATTGAAGGTGCAAATATAGTTAATTTGTTAATTCATAATTGATGATTGATAATTGGCATTTCGTAATTCTTAATTAATCTTTAACTATTGATTTTTGTTATAAGTAAATTTACTTCTTACCTTTGATAGGAATTTTAATATTAAAAACATGAAAAAGATAGCTTTAATTGCTTTAGCATTTTCAATATTTGCTGTTAGCTGTAAAAAAGAAGAAAAAGTTGAAACTCTAGTTGAAGAAACTCCAGTTGAAACAGGATTAAAAATTGTAAATGATTCAACAAAAGTAAGTTGGACCGCATACAAAACAACAGAGAAAGTTGCTGTAGGCGGAAGTTTTACAGAAATTGAACTTAAAGACACTAAAAGTGGAGCTACACCGCAAGAAGTTTTAGAAGGTGCACGTTTTTCAATTCCTGTAAGTTCAGTTTTTACGAATAACCCTGAACGCGATGGCAAATTAAAAGAATTCTTTTTTATGGTAATGAAAGATCCTGAATTTTTAGGAGGTGAAATTCATTTTAAAGAAGGAAATACTGTTTTAGCATTAACTATAAATGGTATTACTAAGGATGTTCCGGTAACGGCTACTTTTGAAAACAATAAGTTTACTGTTAATGGAACTCTTAATCTTGAAGATTTTGGAGCTCAAGATGCAGTTGCTTCGTTAAATAAAGCTTGTTTTGATTTACATAAAGGTGCTGATGGAATTAGTAAAACTTGGAGTGAAGTTGCTATTTCAGGTTCAGTTTTATTTGAATAAAATACCATTCTATATATAACAAAAAGCCAAGCAAATTGCTTGGCTTTTTTATTCTACTAAATCTTTAATTTTTTCGTAATCTTCTTCAGTAACATACAATTCTACTGAAGCATCAGAATTTCCAAAACCAGCTAAACGTGCCGATTCAAATCCGTTTTTCTTAATGGGTTCAACACCACGATCTAACAATTGTTGTTCAAATGCCATGGCTTCAATTTCGGTTCCCGTAAATATTTTAATTTCTTCCATACTTATATTTTTTATTCGGTTTCTAAAAACATAGGTTCGCGTTCTTCATCTGCTAAGGCAACTGCTTCAACTCTATCAGTTATTTGCGAACAAAAGAATAAACGTTGGCCTTTTTCCATACTCATTAACAAACGTAATATAATTGATTCGTAACGATTTCTCAATAAAACATCAAAATCGTCAAACGCAATAACCTGTAATCTATTTACATTAAAACCTGCTCCTGAAAACATTTCATTAAGCCTATTTGGAGTTCCAATTAGAACATCAATACCAATAGATATTTGATTTTTATCTTCGTCTAAATCTGTTTTATCATGAGTTGCGTAAACTCTTAGCTTATTATATTTATTTAAACGTTCAAAAAGTTCGACTAAAGCCAAAACCAGCTCTTTATTTTCTACCATTATTAAAGCTCTGGGAGATTCTTCTAATGGTTCTTTAAGTTTATGAATAATATTAAGAACGAGTGCAGTTGTTTTTCCTGAATCTTTATCGCCTTGAATTACCAAATCGACACCACTTTTAATGGGTGAAAATGTTTCTATTTGCAATTCATTTGCTTCGGTTAAACCATTTTCAATTAAAGCTTTTTGAAGATTTGTATTTATTTTTTTTAA
>JACXVH010000141.1 GCA_014763515.1 Flavobacteriaceae bacterium | reverse complement strand
TCTCGCCAAATGAATTTGAAAAAAGGTATAATGAAAAGGACTTAGAAAATGCGGTGTTAGCCGAATAGAAAAGTGTCTATGGAATTGGGGTCATTCCATGGGGTTTTGAAGAGTGTTCAAGAAAATTTAGAAAAATTCAAATGAAAACAATTTTAATTTTACCTATGTTTTCATAAAAATTAAATAGAATACCGTTTATGAATAATAGTATTTTGAAAAGCAAAAAAAATACAAATAAAGAATTAGCTAAAAGATTCAATATTACAGAACAAACATATAATAATTGGAAAAAAAGCAAACCTGAATTGATCAAAATAATAGAGTTTGGACTAGAATTTGAAGAAATACTAAAAAGCTATTGCAATGAAAATAGTTTTAATAATATTTATGAAAAGTAAAAATAATTTAGAGTATAATAAATAATGATAAAAGCAAAAGAAACGATTGATTACTTAAAACAACAATATTTTGAAGATAATAGACCTTGGGTTGTTACATACTCGGGTGGTAAAGATTCAACAACAGTATTACACCTTGTAATAACTATGTTACAGGAACTGCATAAAGACAATAAAGCTACAAAACATGTATATGTTGTATCTTCTGATACCACAGTTGAAATGCCTATAATTGAGAAATATACAAATATAAGACTTGAACAAATCACAAATTTTGCAAATAATACTGATTTGCCTATTTCATGTCATAAACTTGAACCAAAAGTAGAAGAGTCTTTTTGGACATTACTGTTAGGTCTTGGTTATCCATCTCCAACTAATTCATTTAGATGGTGCACTGAAAGAATGAAAATAAATCCAGCTACAGAATTTTTAAAAGCTCTTGTAAATAAACATCAATCTATTTTAATGTTATTAGGAGTTAGGACTGATGAATCGCAAGCAAGAGCAAATTCTATTGAAGGACGAGTTTTAAATCATAGAGGTTTATCAGTACACGATAGTATCCCAAATGCTTATGTGCTATCTCCTATTAAATATTGGTCAAATGAGGATGTATGGACATACTTAAGTAAAAATCCTTTTCCATGGGGTGATCATAGCTATATGATGAGTTTATATGATAAAGGTAGTGGAGAAGGTGATTGTAATATTGCATTAAATCCAGATTCTCCATCTTGTGGTAAAACAAGATTTGGGTGTTGGGTTTGCACGGTAGTAGAAAAAGATCGTTCTATGGAAGGAATGCTTAAAAATGGTGAAGAATGGATGAAACCATTATGGTATTTTAGGGAAAAACTCTATACATATAGGAATGATTCTGAAAAACGAGATGCAAGAAGAAGAGATGGTTCAAGAGGTCCTGGTCCATTTTTAATGACTACAAGAAAAGAACTATTAAAAGAATTATTAGTTACTGAAAAAAAAGTCAATGAAAACTATCATGCTATGAAAAAAAATGCATCTGACTATAATTCAAATGAAAAAGTGACTTTGATTAAAGATGATGAAATTGAACTTATTCAAAAAAAATGGAATAGAGATGGAGATATATCAAATACTGCATTTAGAATAGCTCAAGAATTTAATAGAATGATGCATCAATCAATTCAAACCGAACTTAGAAAAGATTTAGAATCAATTGAAAATGATGATTTTAATATTGATTTATTTGAAAGAATATTTGAAGTTGAAACATACAGAAAAAATATTTCCAATAGATATTCCATTTTGAATGAAATTGAGTCAAAAGTTTTAGATTTCTATAAAGGTGAGTATCGTGAAACTAACTAATATAGAAATATATAATTTATTCTCATATTATGGTGGAAATAAAATATCAATCGATAATATTACTTGTGTAATAGGTACAAATGGTTTTGGTAAAACATCTATTTTAAACGCAATTAAACTTTGTTTGAACTATCTTAAAATTGATGCAAAATCTATTTTAAATAATAAGGCACAAGATAATAATTGTTGTGTAAAGCTAGATTTTGATGAGTTTAATATTTGTAGAAATTGGTTTTTTTCAAATAAAATTGAAGAAAAACTTGTTGTTACTTTTAAAGACAATAGCATTTTAGAAGATGCAGAAGCTGAACATTTTATTCAAAATAAAATACCAGAGTTTTTGGTAGACTTTTTATTTTATGATGGAGAAATAGGTAATAATTTACTGGTACTATCTAATTCTAAATTAAAATCAATATTTGATTACGTATTTGATTTAGATTTATTGGTAAATACACAAAAAGATGCTTATGAAGTTTCAAAAAGATTACTAGAAAAAAACCAAACTAGTGGTTTTTCTGAAGTTTTAAAACTAGAAGAAAAAAGAACAGCTTTAATAGAAACTATCAATAAAGATAAAGAAAGTTTAAAAAGTAGTGAAGTTACACTTAAAATAGAAAAACTAAATTTACAAAAAGTAAATACTCAAATTAGAAATAAAAATAAAAAATTAAAAGAGTTAAATATTCAAAAAGAAAATATCAAAACAGTATTGGATGAAGAAACTACTAAGTTCAAAGATATCATTTTATGGCAAATGCCATTACTTTTTAATTCAAACCTATTTAAAGAAATTAAAAAAAGATCAAAAAGTATTGTAAAAATTGAAGATGAAAATTTATTTATAAAAAAATTCTCGCATTTTGCAAAAGAAATCAATTCTCCTGTTGAAGAAGATAAAATTTTTGAAATCTTTAAATCTTTAATGATAAATAACAATGAAAATATAAACCTATCTATTTCTTCAAAAGACTTTAGGCAATTAATTAATGAATTAAAAGATTTAAAATTAGAATTTACACAAATAGAAAATGAAATAAAATTAGAAGAGGAATCATCTCTTAGGCAAGAAGTAGTACAAATTTTATTCTCTCAAAGAGAAAATATTGAAAAAATGGTAGAGCATTTAGAACAAAAGATTTTAGAACTCAAAAATAAAATAGAAGATGATTCTTTAGAATTAAAAGACATAAATAAAACAATCACTCAAGCTTTTAGAGAAAATCAGTCTCAATATGCTGTAATTAAAGGTTATGAAGAATTACAGGCAATCTCAAAAGTGAGTGCCCAGCTTTATGAAAAAAAATTACTTGATAACCTTGAAATATTTAATAAAAAATTAGAGCAAAATACAGCTAAATTTTTAGCCCAATACAAACATATCAAAAATATAGTTGTGAATAAGAATCTTGAAATAGTCATATCAGATGAAAATTCACAGTTAAGTACAAATCTTCTGTCTGCCGGTCAAAAACAGATTTTAAACTTTCTTATTATCAAAACGATTCTTGATTTCAAAGATTTTACATCATTTGTAGTGGTTGATACACCTTTTGGAAGATTATCAAATAAAAATAAAGAGCTTTTACTCAATACTTGCTATTTAAATTTTGAGAATTTAGTTTTATTACTGACAGATAGTGAATATGAATTTATCAAATCTCAATCATTAAAATACAAAAAATACAATATATTAAGAAATGATAATGGCTCATTTTTGGAGGAAAATCTATGATAAAAACAACTCAAGAAATTGAAAATTATATTTTTCCTCTTTCAAAAATGTTAAATATGGAAAACGAACCTAAATGGGTACTTTTAAGATTTATGATAAATATCTCTTTGTCTTTAACGAAAGATTTTGAAGATGTGATTATTGACATATATGATGGAAAAGAGTATAGATTAGAACAAATTACAGGAGAAGGTAAAGGTGTAGATGATTATACTAAGCTTTACTGGGAAATGATAGAAGTCTTTGATAATATTACGATTAGTTCAAAAAAGAAATTAGAAGAAAACCTCCAGCGACATATTGCTAGAGGCTATACTATTTTAAAAACATCACTTAAGCATGATAGTAATATTTTTGAATTTTTAGGGCAGGATTTTTAGAGAGTAATTACTTCATATTTATCTTCAATACTAATATCAAACATAAATATGTCTGTATACTTAAATAAATTTTTTTTATAAAATGTATCACTTATTGTCTGCCATCTTGTAGTAGATTTAATGTCTTGAATCAACTTGGTCGTTTCAGTAATATAATTTTCTATATCTTCTTTTTTGACTGAAAATACACTATGAGTACATGCTAAATAATTTCTCATATTGTTTACTTCCTCTAAAAAACTAGTTTGTACACTGTCAAAAGTTGTACTTGTTAGCTTATTTTTTGTTTTTAATAAATATATTTTTTTGTCATTATCAAGATACATCAAACTAAATTTTGATACCGTCAAAAATTTTCTGTAAATTCATCATCAACTTCACTGAGCTGTTCCAAATTTTCCCACGAAACATATTTTCTATCGAGCCATTTTGCGTTT
>JACXVH010000140.1 GCA_014763515.1 Flavobacteriaceae bacterium | reverse complement strand
TGCACAAATGGCGCAATTGTTAGGAAAGCAAGAAGATTACCAATATTTCATGAAGCGTTCGCAAAACTGGAAAAATCTTTTTGATTGGGAAACAGGATTTATTAGACCAAAGAAAAATGGCGGTTGGGACAAGCCTTTCGATCCTCGTGAGGTGAACAATAATTTTACCGAAGGTAATGCTTGGCAATACACATTTTTTGTACCGCAAGACATTCAAGGAATGATTGAGGCTTATGGAGGACCCGAAAAATTTGAAGCCAAGTTAGACAAAATGTTTAATAGCGAAAGTAAAACTACAGGAAGACATCAAGTAGACGTTACAGGTTTGATTGGACAATATGCACACGGAAACGAACCAAGTCACCACATGGCGTATTTGTATAACTATGTTGGTAAACCTGAAAAAACGAATGAAAAAGTAAAGTACATTTTAGACAATTTCTATAAAAACACACCTGATGGTTTAATAGGAAACGAGGATTGCGGACAAATGAGTGCTTGGTATGTGTTGAGTTCGATGGGAATTTATTCGGTTACACCAGGAGATGCTATTTTATGGTCAACAGTCAAATCAAGTTTTGAAAAAATTAAAGTTACAATTGAAAATGAAGAAAAGATAATAAACGAATCATTTAAAAATGTATTTTCTGATTTTGGTTTTGAAAAGGAAGGAGATGAAGTATTTGAGTTAAGTTATGATCCATTAGTTTATTATGAAATCACTCCAGTTCCAGTAATTCAAGCAGAAAGTAAATCGTTTAAGGATAAATTGAAAATTGAAATAAAATCTCAAAATCCTGATGATAAGATTTATTACACGATTAATGATAAAGATGATTATTTGGCAAAAAAAATGTTTGTTAAATACACAAAACCTTTTGAAATAGCACAAACGTCAACAATTCAAGCTTATGTGAAAACAAATGAAGGACAAAGCAACACCATTTCTGCTCAATTCTTCAAAAAACCAAATAATTACACAATTGATATTAAATCGAAATACAATCCGCAATATCATGCAGGTGGTCCAGATGCTTTATTAGATGGAATCTATGGCAATGAAAATTGGAGAAAAGGCGAATGGCATGGCTATCAAAACCAAGATTTTGAAGCGGTAATCGATTTGCAAAAAGAAATGAAAGTGTCTGAACTATCTGCTAATTTTTTACAAGATACTCGCGCTTGGATTTTAATGCCAACAAGAGTAGAATTTTATGTTTCCAATGATAATCAAAATTTCACTAAAGTGGCAACTGTAGAAAATAAAGTTGACCCACAAAATTATGAAGTGCAACTACAAAAGTTAACGGCAAAAGTTGCAACAAAAGCTCGATATGTGAAAGTAATTGCAAGAAACTTTGGTGCCTTACCAGAATGGCATCAAGGCTACGGTTATAACGATGGAAATGCCTTTATTTTTATAGATGAAATTGAGGTTAATTGATAATGTGACAATTAGACTATGTGACTGAAAACTATTTCTTATACGGAAATAAGATCGACCAAAGCACTGAAATAACTAATATTGATCCAACAACGGCTAATGACATAGGCGAAGAGATATGAACCCAAGGCGCGATTAACATTTTAGTCCCAATAAAAGCTAAAATTAAAGCCAAACCGAAATGCAAACGGCTAAACATATACATGAAGTTGGCTAACAAGAAATAAAGCGAACGCAGGCCTAAAATCGCAAAAATATTAGACGTATATAAAATAAACGGATCATCTGGCGCAATGGCAAAAATCGCGGGAATACTGTCTACAGCAAATAACAAGTCAGTAAATTCAACAATGGCTACAACAACTAAAAGCGGAGTGGCCATTTTTATACCGTTTTGAATGGTAAAAAATTTATCACCATCAAATTTATCGGTAACATTAAATATTTTGTGAATAAGTTTAGCTCCTGGACTTTTAGAAAAATCTTTATCACCATCGTCTTCTCCATGACTAAACCAGGATTTTATACCCGCACCAATTAAGATTATCCCGAAAACAGTTAATAAATAATTAATTCGAACATCGTGCCCGAATAAATTCATTTCTGGTAAATAGGTATAATTCAAAATCCAAACTCCTGAGAAAATGAATATTGCTCGGAATAAAAGCGCTCCTAAAACACCCCAAAATAAAACTTTGTGTTGCGCTTCTTTTGCTACATTGAAATAACCGAAAACTAATATAAAAACAAATAAATTATCTACGGAAAGTGCTTTTTCAATCCAATAAGCACCTTGAAATTGGGTAAATTTCTCCAATCCCATGGTGTAATAAATAAGTGCACTAAAACCCATCGCTAGGGAAATCCAGATGGCACTCCATATTGCTGCTTCTCTACTAGAAATGGCGTGACTTTTTTTGTTCAATACGCCTAAATCTAAAAGCAACATAGCAATAATGGTAACGGTAAAAATGATAATAACAAAAGGATGATTCGCTAAGTGATCCATGGAAATATTTTTTACAAATATAAGTCAGTCAATTGTAACCAAGAGAATTAGATATAAATATCTGAAAATGATGAATTTATACAAAATAAAAAACACTGATAATTTTTTTTAATTCATTGATAATCAGTGTTTTATAAAATAATTTCAAGAAACGTTACTTAATTCAGTTTTTCAGTTAATTTTTTAAAAACTTTTTTAGGTTCTTTATTTTCGTATAAAATTTCATAAACCGCATCAATAATTGGTGTCTTAGCGCCATATTTTTGGTTCAACAAATAAGCACTTTTTGTAGCATAATACCCTTCGGCTACCATGCTCATTTCCATTTGTGCCGATTTTACGGTATACCCTTTGCCAATCATGTTTCCAAACATTCTATTTCGAGAAAATACAGAGTAACCTGTTACCAATAAATCGCCTAAATATGCCGAATTATTAATGTTACGCTTCATTTTATGCACTTCTTTAATGAATTTCTTCATTTCTCTAATGGCATTACTCATTAAAACCGATTGAAAGTTGTCGCCATAACCCAATCCATGAGCAATTCCTGCTGCAATTGCATAAATGTTTTTTAACATAGCAGCATATTCAGTCCCTATTATGTCGTCTGTAATTTTTGCATTTATGTAATGACTACTTAAACTTTTGGCTACTAATTTTGCTTTGTTTTTATCGCCACAAGCAATGGTTAAATAAGACAGCCTTTCAAGTGCTACTTCTTCTGCATGACATGGTCCTGTTATTACGCCAATATTCTCGTAAGGAATTTCATATTTCGAATGAAAATGCTCACCAACTATTAAGCTAGTTTCTGGTACAATACCTTTAATGGCTGAAAAAATCACTTTGCCTTCAAGGCTTTCTGTTAACTTTTCCAATTCGCCACTTAAAAAAGCTGACGGAATTGCAAATATGATATAATCCGCAAATTTTACAGCTTCATTAATATCATTTGTAAGTTGTAATTTATCTGTATTAAATTCAACAGAACTTAAATAATTCGGATTGTGTTTTTGATGTTTCAAATGCTCAATAGCGTAGGTACTTCGCATATACCACGCAATTTTTTGTTGGTTTTCACATAACATCTTTGCTATTGCAGTAGCCCAACTTCCGCCGCCTATTACGGCAAATTTTGGTTGTTTTTCCATTCTGTTTTTAAATTTTCAGAAATTCAAAGGTACTGAATTCTATTGAATTTAAAAATTAACATTAATTTATACTTTATTGTACAATTTTAGCGGCTAATTCGTCGTTAACGTTCTGTTTTATGTTTATAAATACCTTGCTTTATAGTTTTTGGGTTAAGTCTATTAAGTTTTGGTTGGTTAAAAAAACAGGATTATTGTCAATAATCCTGTTTTTTGTTTTAATTTTGTTTCAAATTAAAGCTATGAAAACCAAATTTTTAGTATGTTTTTTTTCTATATTATGTGCTGATTTTATTTATTCTCAGGCGCCTCAAATATCATATAATACTCCCAACACTTTTTCAATTAACGAATCCATTACTCCATTAATTCCTTCAAATACTGGAGGGGTTATTCCAAATGAACCAATAGTTTCAACCTTTGCTGGAACAGGTTCTATAGGCTCTACTGATGGTACTTTATTAGCAAGTAGTTTTAATTTACCCACTATCTCAGTTTTTGATAATAATCAAGATTTAATTGTCGTCGATAGAAGTAATAATAAAATAAGAAAGATTTCTAATGGCATGGTATCTACAATTGCCGGTACAGGTGCATTAGGTTCTATTAATGGTGTAGCAACTTCTTCAACTTTTAGATATCCTGATGGAGCAATTGTTGCTTCTGATGGTACAATTTATATTACAGATCAAAGTAACCATAAAATTAGAAAATTAACAACAGACGGAATGGTATCAAATTTTGTTGGTACAAATACGGCTGGTTATGTTGATGGAAATGGAACAGCAGCAAGGTTTAATTATCCTGCAGCAATGGCAATTGACGCTCAAGATAATTTATATGTGGCCGATTACGGAAATCATTGTATAAGAAAAGTAACACCTGCTGGAAATGTAACTACTTATGCTGGATTAGGAGGAGTTGTTGGAAATACTGACGGTAATTCTGCTATTGCAACTTTTAATGGTCCTACGGGGCTTTGCTTTGATACTATTGGAAACATGTATGTGGCGGATTATCATAATAACAAAATAAGAAAGATAGATCCTAATGGTAATGTAACGACCTTTGCTGGAAGTGGTACTGCTGGAGCAAATGATTCGACTGCTTTGAATGCTTCTTTTAATAATCCTGCTGTTGTTACTTTTGACGGTGTTGAAAATTTTTATGTAACCGATAGTGGTAATAGGAAAATTAGAAAAATTGATAATCAAGGGAATGTTTCAACATTTGCAGGTATTGGTACTGGAGGCGCTGTTGATGGACCAGCTTCGATAGCTTCTTTTAGGGCATTGACAGGAATAGTTGCAAAAAATGAAACAGAGTTTTATGTTACGGACTACAATAATCACAAAATTAGAAAAATAAGAATCTATCGTTATACAATTTCACCCCAACTACCCGCAGGATTAGTTTTTAATGAACAAACTGGAGAAATTTCAGGAATACCTACAGAAGTTTCTCCGCCAACAGATTATTTAGTTACTGTTGAAAATGAAAGTGGAACAAGTTCTTTCATTTTAAGTATTGAAGTGAATACACTTTCCGTTGACTCTTTTATGAATAGGAAAGCTAAAGTTTATCCGAACCCTTTTGAAACGGAATTGTTTTTTGAATTTAATAATGAATTACCTGTTGAGGTTTCCCTTTTTAATGTTTTAGGTCAAAAAGTTTTAACCTTTAAACCAAAAGAATTTACGCATAGACTAGATTTTAAAAACACATTATCGGGGGTTTATTTAGCAAAAATTGTTTTTGAAAATAGAACAGAAGTTACGCAAATTATTAAAAAGTAAACTTCGTCAGTTCGAGCGAAGTCGAGAACACGAGAAAAATTATTCTCGATATAAATTCTTCTAGAATTCACTCAAATTGACGTTTTTTGATAAAAGAAATTAATAGCTCATTTCTACAATTTCTTTTACTTTATCTAAGGTTACCAATTGCTTTTCGCCTAAACCTTTCCAACCTCTTTCTTCAAATCGATTAACAATAAAAGAAGCCGTTTCTTGATAGTTTTCTGTGTTTTCAGATAGTTTCGTTTTCATGCCCACACTTTGGAAAAACTCAGTGGTTTTTTCAATCGCTTTTTGTGCAATTTCTTCATCGGTTCCAGTTAAATTCCAAACGCGTTTTCCGTATTGTACTAATTTTTCCTTTTTAGAATCAAACATTACTTTATATAAATTTGGA
>JACXVH010000139.1 GCA_014763515.1 Flavobacteriaceae bacterium | reverse complement strand
TACCATATTTACTTCCTCCAAAACGCTTTGTTCCTTTCGCTGGAATTACATAATCTAAAACCGCTATTGTTATTGCAATAACTAACGATATTCCTAAAACCCAATAATTTTTTTCCATTCCTGGGCATAAATACAATAACAGCAAACCTACCCAGCTAATGGGCGGACCAGGTAAAGCTGGCAACAAGCTTCCTGCAATACCCAAAAGCATGCAACAAAATCCTATAATTAATAAAATATATTCCATTGAAAAACTTTGCTTAAAAATACTAAAATAAAAATACAAACTAAAAAAAAACTAAAAAATTAGTTGTAACTAATTTTTTAGTTCTTATATTTGTTTAACTAACTTTTTAGTTTAAAAAAATAAGTTATGAAACAATTAACCAAAGTAGAAGAAGAAATAATGCAAATTCTTTGGGATTTGAAAGAAGGAAATGTCAAAGATATTATAGCACAGTTTTCTGAACCCAAACCAGCATACAACACTGTTTCTACTATTGTAAGAATATTAGAAACTAAAGAATTTGTAAATCACAAACAAGAAGGCAAAGGTTACATTTACTTCCCTCTTGTAAATAAGAATGATTATAGTAATTCCTCAATAAACAAATTGGTAGAGAATTATTTTCAAGGTTCCTTTAAAAATATGGTTTCGTTTTTTGTAAAACAAAACGATGTAGATTTAAAAGATGTAGAAGCATTACTAAAGGAAATAAAAACAGAAAAAGATGATTGATTTTATTTTTTATACTATAAAAACTATAGGAATTCAAATGCTTTTCCTGTCGTTCTATTATATCTTATTAAAAAAGGAAACTTTCTTTACCTTAAATAGATTTTACCTTTTAGGAAGCTTTTTTCTTTCGTTAATAATTCCTGTTTTAACAATTAATGTTTCACAAAAGTTTGAAACACCATTTTTACAACTTCAGGAAATAATAATTTCAACAAACGATAAAAATGAATTTACAATACAATCATTTTCTGTTGAAAAAACGCTAAAAATACTCTATTCAGCGGGTGCTTTCTTAGCCTGTTTATTACTAACAATAAAACTTCAAAAAATATATAAACACCTAAAAAATTCAACTGTAGAATATCATAATCAAACAAAAGTTTATCGAATTAAAAACTCTAATCAAGCCTTTTCTTTTTTAAACTACATTTTTGTTGGTCAAAACAACCCAGATGTTGAAATTGTCTTACAACACGAACTTTTTCATAAAAGAAATTTACATTCAGCCGACTTAATTTTACTCGAAATATGCAAAATAGTATTCTGGTTCAATCCATTAGTTCATGTTTTTCAAAAACTACTAACTGAAACACATGAATTTGAAACCGACTCTAAAATAGTAAAAACGAATAAATCAGATTATTACAAAAGCATTATTAATCAAGTATTTGAAATAGAAAACTTTGCCTTTACTAATAATTTTTTCAATCAATCATTAATCAAAAAACGAATCGTTATGTTACAAAAATCAAAATCAAAAAGAATTGAACTCGTAAAATATTTGTTCATAATTCCAATTATTACTACAAGCATTTTATTATTTTCAAATTGTACTTCGGAAGACAAAAGAGAAACTCCTAACCAAGTAACAAAAGAAACAGGAACAGAAACCTTTTCATTTACTACGGTAGATAAAATTCCTCAATTTGAAGGTTGTGAAGCTGCAACAAATGAAGAAGCCCTTGCTTGTTTTAACGAAAAAATGATGCAACACATTAAGGAAAACTTCACTTATCCTGAAGAAGCAGCTGAAAAAAATATTACAGGAAGAATTGCGGTTCAGTTTGTTATCGATATTGATGGAAGTATTGTTAATATAGAAACAAAAGGTCCAGAAAACTCTAGTCAATTACAAGCTGAAGCAAAACGTATAGTTGAATCTTTACCAAAATTTAAACCTGCAATATTAAATGGAAAACCAGTTAAAATTAAATACGGCTTACCTATAACTTTTAAATTACAATAATTAATAAATGTGAGGCAAAGTTTAGACCGAATGCATTCCATTCGGTCTAATTTTTAAAGAAAATACATATGAAATACTTTATTCCTTTATATGTTTTAACAAACGTTATTCAACTAGTTGCACAAAATAAAATATCAGGAGATAGCTTAGTAAGTATAGGTCAATATCAAAAAGCAATAGTTGAATACCAAAAAGAAAAACAACCCAATTTATATAAAATTGCTAAAGCTTTTGAAGCAATTGACAATTATGACGAAGCTATATTGTATTATGAAAAAATAAGAGAAAAAGACACATTAAACTTAAAAGTAAACTTTCAATATGCATTAGCATTACTTTATAACAATGAAAACAAAGCTTCTCAAATATTAGAACAACTCGTTACTAAAGACAAAAACGAATCCTATTACTATTACTTAGGATTATCTTACGAAAAACAAAAAAACTTCACTAAAGCAATTGAAAATTGGAGAGCCTCATTAGAATTAAATCCATTGTATTTTAAAAGTGTATACAAACTGTCACTTCTATTAGCTAATATGCAACAATTTGACGCTTCTTTAACAATAGCAGATACATTTTTAAATTCTAATCCTAATAATATAGATATTCTCAAAATTCGCGGACAAATTTATTATGCTCAAAAAAAATATAGAAACTGCATTAAAGATTTTGAAAAAGTAGTTGCAAAAAACACTACAGATGAGAATATTATAGAAAAATTAGCACAAGCATATTTAAACACAAAAGATTACAAAAAAGCAATTCTTTTATTTACCGATTTAATTGATAATTATAATTCAGAAAATGCTAATTATTATTTAAACAGAGGAAAATGTTATGGTTTTTTATATGAAATTGAAAAAGCCGAAGAAGATATCAGTACATCAATCGAGCTTAGAACATATAATTTTGATAACGAATATTTTTACCTTGGTTTCTTTTACCAACAACTAGAAGAATATGAAAAAGCGATGACTTATTACAAAAAAGTCTTAAATATAAATGGCAATCATGCTAAAGCCGCATATCAAATTATTGCTATAAAAGATTATCTCGGACAATCTTCATCCATTCTTATAAAAGAATACCAAGAATACTTAGAAAAATTTCAAAATATTTCGAACCAGAGAAAGCAACTTATAACAAACCGAATAACCCAATTACAAGAAAAATAGAGTTAAATAAAAAACTTTAGTATTTTTACAGCAAATCAAAGAATTTTGAAAAAAGTAGTTGTCATATTATTTATCATTCTTTTTAACTCTTGCCAATATTTCGACAAAAAGGCTCCCGATGAAAATGCCTTATTACAAGAAGAATTACAAAAAGTAAATTGGAAACAAGTAGACCAATATCCAAGCGTTGCTTCTTGCGATACTATACTTGATATAGAAGCTCAAAAACAATGCTTTTTTCAATTTTTAACCGAAACCATTCAAGCTAGAATAGGAATTGACACTATTCATGTTTTATATCCCGAGTTAGATACGATTGCTGTAAAAGTAACCATAAATCCAGATGCTTCATTATTGTTTGAGACACAAAAACCTACAGATTCTATTTCTTACGATATCAAAGTAATTGATAGTATTATACAAAATCGTTTAGCCGATTTTCCTGCTGTAGAACCTGCAATTAAACAAGGTATTAAAGTGAAATCACAATTTGTATTACCAGTTATTTTAAAAGTTACCGATTAATTTTTTAAAGCTAATCCTGCTGTCCGCTTTATCTTTTTTGTCTGTCATATTGAATATGTCGAAATATCTAAACAAAAAAGGATGTCACTTCCATCAGGGCTATTTCCTAAACACTCTTCCTTTCCAAGTAAAATTTCCAAACAAGCTATAAATTGCTACGATACTACTAAAAAAAGGATACAGTAGCGAAGCTAAAAACAACCATTGTAATTTGGCCTTAAAAAAAGCAGCAGTTTTGTGAAGTAATAATAAATCAATGGCAAATTTTAAAGCTACAAAAAGCGCAAACCAATTCTGATTTATGGCATCTAACAACCACATAACAAAAACTGCAATCCAAGTTAAATTTGTTCCAAATACAATTAAAGCTACAAGTTTTCCAAATGTAGAAGAATAGCCTGTGCTTTTTGCGGCCCAACGCACACGCTGCTGAAATAAAGCATCCCAAGAATTTTCACTTTTTGTAGCTAC
Source organism: Flavobacteriaceae bacterium (assembly GCA_014763515.1). GTDB lineage: Bacteria > Bacteroidota > Bacteroidia > Flavobacteriales > Flavobacteriaceae > Flavobacterium. Next base: position 207 of record JACXVH010000139.1, on the reverse strand, counting down.
AACACTCTGATTATGCAAACAAAAACCAACAGCATTTTTGTTTTTTAAAACCGCTTTTTGTAACAAAAAAACATCATCGCCACTTGCCATATTTGAATTTCCTTCAAAACCATTTAATTCCAAAAAGAATTTCTTTTCGTAAGCAAAATTAGCACCATTACACATAAAAGGTTTATCTAAACCAAAACTTCCAATAGTAGCTCCTTG
>JACXVH010000138.1 GCA_014763515.1 Flavobacteriaceae bacterium | reverse complement strand
CTATTAAATAAATTAAATTTAAATTCACTAATTGGTTTAATGTATTCAAGTTTATCGTTGAATTAAAATTCATGGGTATTTTAATAATAGCTGATTTAACTAAATTTTTACTACTTATATTTAAATTATTTACATAATTTAAATCATTAATTTCTAGCTGAATAATAGTATTATTTTGATTTCCATTATTTATAATTCCATTGTTATTTATAAATGTAATATTCGTTGTAGTCATTACATTTTGTAAATTAGTTGCAAGCACTTTATTTGTGGGTAAGTGATGATTATCAATTTTTATTATTTGTTGGCTAAAACAATTATTTGAATTGAAAAAAAATGATAAACATGTAACAAGCAGTAAAGAATTTAAAAGTTTTATCATAACATATTTAATTTAATAACAATAATTATTAAATTTTATAATAGATTTTTTGGGGGATGAAAATCTAAGACATGAAATGTCGGTAAAAAACTAAAATCCATTGGGGGTGGATTAACATCTTGCAATAGCAAATAAATAAATCAAATGGGGCCTATCTCTTAACTTAACGATGCGAAGTTATATAATTTAGAAACGAGTAAAAGAATAATAGCTTTATTTTTCGATGAAAAGATTGAAATAATCTTTGAATTCACTTTTTTTAAATAAAAAGAGTTAGTTTTTTTGAATAATATTTAATTACTTTAGGTTATCAAAGAATACTAATCATTTAAAATAAATTAGTAACGAAATCTTCAAACTATGAAAAATCTAATATTAATAAGGCACGCTAAGTCAAGTTGGGAAACTCCATTACGAGATATTGACCGACCATTATCTAAAAGAGGGATAGATGATGCACATTTAATTTCATCAAAGATTATTGATTTTTTACCAAAAACATTTGTAGTTTGGAGTAGTGTAGCAAAAAGAGCTAAAGAGACTGCTTTAATTCTTACTCAAAATCTTGGAATACCAAATGAAACTATTTTTTTAAAAGAAGGTTTGTACACTTTTGATGAATTTCAGTTAGAAGATGAAATAAAAAAATGTGAAAATAAATACGATAACTTAATTCTTTTTGGACATAACGATGCTATTACAAATTTTGTTAATAAATTTGGAAATATTTTCATTGATAATGTTCCTACCGCAGGTTTTGTATCTTTAGAAATGCAAATACAAAATTGGAAAGAATTAAAAGAAGGAAAGACTGTTAAAACTATTTTCCCAAGTCATTTTAAACATGAGCAATATAAACCACAATCAATACATTGATAGAGAAAAAAGTTGGTTAACCTTTAATGCTAGAGTATTACAAGAAGCTGCCGATGAAACGGTACCACTATTAGATAGATTAAGATTTTTAGGAATTTTTTCTAATAATTTAGATGAATTTTTTAGAGTTCGTTATGCTGCAATTAGAAGAATGAAAATGGAAAAAAATGCAAACGCCAGTAAATTACTTGGTGGTATTACTCCAGAAAAACTTCTCAAAGAAATAACTGAAATTGTAATTGAACAACAATCGGAGAGTTTACGAATTTTAAGTGAGATAGAAAAGCGTCTCGAAAAAGAGAATATTTTTATTATCAACGAAAAACAACTTTCCAAAGATCAAGAAAATTTTATTCGCGACTTTTTTATACAAAGGGTTAGTCCCGCTGTGGTAACTATTATGTTAAATGATCTAGATAAGTTTCCTTTATTAAAGGATACATCTGGATATTTGGCAGTAAAATTGGTTATGAAAAATACTTCTTCTTCAATTTTCGATAAATTGCATTTGAATAAAGAAGTACGCTATGCTATTGTAGAAATTCCTAGTACAATAAATAGATTCGTTGTTTTACCTTCAAATTCAGAAAAGCAATATATAATTTTATTAGATGATGTAATTCGTCATAATCTAAATTACTTGTTCAATATTTTCGAATACGAAAGTATTTCAGCACACATGATTAAAATAACTAGGGATGCTGAATTAGAATTCGATAGCGATTTAAGTAAAAGTTTTATAGAAAAAGTATCAGATAGTGTAAAAGAAAGACGTGTTGGAGAAACCGTTCGATTTATTTATGACCAAGCTATCGAGAAAGACACATTAGAATTTTTATTGAAACGAATGAACATTGATAGTTCTGATAGTATTATTCCGGGTGGTCGTTATCATAATAGAAGAGATTATATGAGTTTTCCTAATTTAGGAAGATATGATCTGTTATATAAAGAAAATCTACCTTTACCAATTCCGGGATTAGATTTAGAAGGGAGTATGCTTCAAAAAATTAGAGAAAAAGATTATTTGTTAAGTGCACCCTATCAGTCATTTTCTTATATTATTAAATTTTTAAGAGAAGCAGCTCTTGATCCAAAAGTAGCCTCGATTAAAATTACTTTATATCGTTTAGCTAAGAATTCTCAAATTGTGAGTTCGTTGATTAATGCTGCAAAAAATGGAAAACGTGTGGTGGTTCAAATTGAGTTACAAGCACGTTTCGATGAGGCAAGTAATATTTCTTATGCCGAACAAATGCAAACCGAAGGAATAGAATTAATTTTTGGAGTTAAAGGTTTAAAAGTTCATAGTAAAGTTTGTATTATAGATAGAATTGAAGAGGGTAAAGTAAAACGTTACGGATTTATTTCTACCGGAAATTTTAATGAGAATACTGCAAAAATTTATACTGATAATACTTTATTTACTGCTGATTCGGCAATTTTAAAAGATGCTTCAAAAGTGTTTGAATTTTTTGAAGTGAATTATAAAGTGCATCGTTACAAACATTTATTTGTTTCGCCACATTACACGCGATTAAAATTTAATAAGTTAATTGATAGGGAAATTTTAAATGCAATTGATGGTAAAGAAGCTTACATAAAGTTAAAAATGAATAGTTTAACCGATTTTAAAATGATCGATAAACTATACGATGCCAGTAGAGCGGGCGTAAAGATTCAATTAATTATTAGAGGAATTTGTTGTTTAATTCCTGGAGTTCAAGGAATGAGTGAAAATATTGAAGCTATTAGCATCGTAGATAAGTATTTAGAACATTCACGTATTTATATTTTTGGTAACGAAGGGAATCCTGATGTTTTTATTTCTTCAGCTGATTTTATGACAAGAAATTTAGACGCTCGTGTTGAAGTTACTTGTCCTATTTATGACGAAAATATCAAACAAGAACTAATAGATACTTTCGAAATCGGTTGGAAAGCAAATGTTAAAGCTCGCATTCATTCCGATGATTTAAAAAATAGATATCGTAAACCTGAAGGAGAAAAATTTTTTAGAGCACAAGCCGAGTTATATCGATATTATCAAAATAAGTTAGAAGTTATTACCGAAAGAGTTTAAGATGATTACAATAAAAAAATATGCTGCAATAGATATAGGTTCCAATGCTATGAGATTATTGGTAACCAATATTGTTGAACAACCGGGGCAACCTACGCAATTTAATAAAAGTTCATTAGTACGTGTACCAATTCGTTTAGGACAAGACGCTTTCACTGTTGGCGATATTTCTGAAGAAAATATTAATAGAATGGTCGATGCTATGAAAGCATTTAACTTATTAATGAAGGTTCATAAAGTAGAAAAATATAGAGCTTGTGCAACTTCAGCAATGCGAGAAGCAAATAATGGTGTCGATGTTGTAAATCTTATCAAGAAAAAAGCAGATATTAAAATTGATATCATCGACGGAAAAAAAGAAGCGGCTATTATTGCGGCTTCCGATTTAAAACAATTTATAAATACTGATAAAACCTATTTATATGTAGATGTTGGTGGTGGTAGTACCGAGTTTTCTCTTTTTTCGGAAGGAAAAATTGTAGTTTCAAAATCATTTAAAAATGGTACTGTTCGTTTGCTAAATAATATGGTTTCTGAAATAGTTTGGACCGAAATTGAAAAATGGATTAAAACAATTACGGCGCCTTACGATGAAATTACGTTAATTGGTTCGGGTGGAAATATTAATAAATTATTCAAACTTTCAGAAAAACACCAGTCAAAACCTCTGTCTTATGTTTATATGAATTCGCAATTTCAAAAATTAAACAGTATGTCATATGAACAACGCATATCAGAATTAGGTTTAAATCCAGATCGTGCCGATGTAATTATTCCCGCAACTCAAATTTATTTAAATGCCATGAAGTGGAGTGGAGCAAGACAAATTTATGTTCCAAAAATTGGACTTTCTGATGGAATTGTGAAAGCTATGTATTACGGAAAATTGTAATGTTTTATTTTTGTTTAGAATTTCTATAAGAAATTATTAAAAATAACCCGTTGTGCATTATTAAACGAGATTTATTTTTAAATTGTTTATATTTCTATTAAATACAAATTTATTCAAAAATTGAATAGAAGTTAATGT
>JACXVH010000137.1 GCA_014763515.1 Flavobacteriaceae bacterium | reverse complement strand
TGTTTTTGCCGAAAAAATTCTTCCCGAATTTTTTCTAATCGGATTTTTTGCTATCTTTGGTTCATAAGGTTTGCGCCGAAGTGTAAGCCACGACCGTTATTTTGATTGATTAGTTTTATAAAAAGAACACAAATGTATCAGTTGATTAATAATTACTTTATATAAATAAAAAAGAGAGATGTTTAATCTCTCTTTTTTATTAGAACTTATTAATATTTTACATGTTAGATAACCATTGTTCAGGATTAAGCGTTGTAGTATTTTGTAAAACTAAAAACTTAACTACAGCTTTACCTGATGGATCCATATGAATCTTACCTATATTTTGTTTTATAGACACTTTATCACCAGGTTTAACAGAAACACTTTGTAAATTTAAATAAACCGTTACAAAGTCTCCATGACGTATATAAACGGCTTTGTTGTTTGCACTTACTACTTGTACTTGTAAAACTTCCCCATCGAAAACGGCTCTTGCCCATTTCCCAGGTTCGGTTGCAATTTCAATACCACTATTATGAACCGTAAGGTTTTTGTGAACTGGATGCGGTTGATCTCCATAACGCAATTGAACAAATCCTGTTTCTACAGGCCAAGGTAGTTTACCTTTATTGGCTTTAAAATTATCAGATAATATTTTACCTTCTGGCGTTAAAACAAATTTTGAAGTAGAGCTAGAGGCTTTAACACCAGTTTTAGCTTCATTTTTTTTGTTTGCTTTAGCAATTTCTTCGGCAATTAATTTTTTAATTTGACGATCAATTTCTTTAGCTGCTTTTTGTTTTTTGTCTATTTCAGCAACGTATTTTTTCTTGTTTTTTTGAACTTCTTTAGCAAGTTTTTCTTGTTCAACTCTTTGTTTTTCTAGTTCAATTTTTTCTGCTTCGCTTTCTGCAATAACTTTCTCTTTTTCTTTTTTGTCTTTTTCTAGTTTTACTTTAGCAGTGTTTAATTTATCTTGTTTTTCTACAATTTCATCGCCTTGCATTTTTCTAAAACTTGCATATTGCTTCATGTATTGAATGCGTTTGTAGGCTTGTAAAAAGTTTTGCGATGATAACACAAACATAATGCGGCTTTTATCATTACGGCTTTTGTATGATTTAACAATCATTTTGCTGTAATCTTCCTTCAAGATTTTTAACTCGCGATTCAGTTTATTTACTTCTAATTGAGTTAAATAAATTTCGTCTTCAAGTAATCTTTTTTGCTTTGCTGTAGTGTTAATTAATTTCTCACTTAAACGAATACGAGCTTTTTGCTCGGCTAATTGACTTAAAACCGATTTTTCTTTCTTCTTTTCATCATTTAAAAGCGATTTAAAAGCAGCAATTTCTTTTTGAATTTGCTCTTTTTGTTCTTCTAACTTTTGCTGTTTTGAGGGTTGCGCATAAGTAAGAAAGCTGCTTAAAAAGAATAGTATAAAAAAATGTATTCGGTTCATGTAAGTTTTTTAATTAATTTTTACTTCTTCATATCCACTAGGAATCGAGAAAGATGTGTTCAAATCTTCGTCAAAGGTAATATTCTTATATTGTATTTCAATATTTACTTGATCTTCTTGTAAGGCTTTAAGTAAAATCTCATTTGGTAAAAACATATTATTTTGTTTACCAAAGGATGGATATTCTATCTCTAGACTTCTATTTTCGGCCTTTTGAGAAACTTTTTCTTTTTTTACAAGGAAGTTTGCCGCTTCAAAGTAAAAAGTCTTCTCTGTTAGCGATTTTTCTTTCTCAGTTAATTTATACATTTCCTCTTCTATTGAAGCTATATATTTTGTTTTTGTTAAATCGTCTAGTGCTTTTCCTAAAAAGAGGTTTTGTACTTTATTAAAATCTAAATCGGTACCTAACCAATTGCTCAGCATATCGAAATTACCGTCGAAATAGGAATTGTTTATTTTTTCGTAATAACGTACTCTATCTGGTGTAATTAACGCTTTTGCTGCCGGGAAACCTAAAAACTTAACATTTATCCAAATTTTTTCATTTTTAATAATTCGAATATCTGCCGAAACACTTTGCATTTGCTTTTCATCTCTATATTTAGCATTTGCTCTAATGTTTAACGTTTTAAAGTCTTGAAGATTTCCATAATGTTCTTGTATAACTTTTGTTGCAGCTAGTTCTTCGTTGGCTGCTAATTCGCCAACAGATTTTTTTGCTTTACACGATGATAATAAAGTGATTACAATTAATAAGGATATTTTTTTAAGCATGTTTTATTTTTTTAATAGCGCTTCAGCTCTTTTTCTATACTCTTCAGTTTTCTTAGAGTTATTTGTTTCAGCATAAGCTTTTGCCAATTGGATACAAAAATATTTTTCAAGATTTGTATCATCTACTACAAACTCTAGACCAGTTTCTAAGAAATCTATTGCTTGTTTGTAATTTTGTGCTTTATTTTTAGCATATCCAGCATAATAGTAAAGTTTAGGTTGCGCTGGAAATAAGTCAATAAATATTTCAGCTTTATTTCCTAATTCTTCATATTTTTTTGCATTTGATAAATTATCTAATAACAATTCAATTGCTTCCCAATCTTCAGGCTGATTTGTAAGTGCTTTTTCTAAAAAAAATGATGTTTTTTCGTAATTTTTTTTGTTGTAATAAAATTTAGCGACTTCCTTTGCTACGTTAATGCTTTTATCGGAAGATAAAATATCGACAGCCTGACTTAATTCTTTGTCAAATTGAGTCGAATTGGATGAAAAAATCAAAAACTCATTTAGAAATTTGTGCTTAATCGATTTATCTACTTTTTTGTTTTGAAGCACTTTTAACATAGCTTGCGCAGCACCAACTCCATTTCCTTCATTTAAGTAAAGTTTAAATAAACTTATTGCTGCCCATTCAGAATCTGGAATTTCTTTAGTTAATTTTTTTGCAACTTCTATAGATTTTTCTTCTTGGTTTTGTTGCGAATAAAATATCATTAAGTCTACATATGCTTGCTCACTTTTTGGATTAAGTTTTATAGCATCAATTAAGTCTTCTTCGGTATTACTATTTGTTCTAACTAGAGTTAAATGTTTTTTATAATTTTTAAGTGTTTCGCTAATAACAGCGTTTTTTTCGATATCTTGAATTAAAGCTAAAGCTTTATCATTTTGATTCGTATATACATAGAGTGAAACTAAATCTTCTTTCATGTTAGGATCGAACTCGGTTAATTTCTGTACGATAGGAATCGATTTTTGAAAATCTTTTGTAGTGTAATAAACATCATACAATCCGTTCCAGTACCAGCGTTCTTTTGGGTTTAAATCTATAGCTTTTTGAAAAGACTGTTCTGCTTCGGCATATTTTTTTAAATCCAAGAAGTTTTTGCCTAATTCATAATGTATTGCGGCATCATCTGGTTTTTTAGAAACACATTTTTCAAGTGCAATAATGGCTTTGTCATAATTTTCAATGGCTCTTTCTCTTATCGCATCGTAAAAATTATTTTCCACTTCATTATCAATAAAAGCAATATCTTCTGGATTTTCTTGTGCATATATTATGGTTTGGATTCCAATGGGAAACAAAAAAATAAAATATAATATACGTTTAAAAAAAATCATTTATTAATTCATTAACAGACACTTCGACTCCGCTCAGTGTGACAGATTAAAATTTATTCTAAAACCGAGTAATCGCCAATACTTATACTTTTAAAATCACCATCAAAAGTAGCATGGTTGCCTATCATGGCATTGTCTAAATTTGCATTTCTAATGTGTGCATGCGTTTGAACTAAACTATTTTTAATAGTTGTGTTGCTTACATGTGTCGCTTTACCTAATGAAACATTTGGTCCTATAGTTGCATTTATTAAAATTACATCATCCGCAATATAACATGGTGGAATAATGGTAGAATTTTCAATTTTTACATTTTCAGAAATCATGTTTTCTTCACCATCTTTATGAATAAAACCTAACATTCTAGAGTTTGTTTCAACAGTAACATCTTTGTTACCGCAATCCATCCATTCGTCTACTTGTCCAGGGACAAATTTCATGCCTTTTGCCATCATTTGTTTTATACCATCATTAATTTGGTATTCGCCACCATGAATTATGTTATTGTCTAAAACTAATTGTAGCTCATTTTTTAAAACGCCAACATCTTTAAAATAGTATATTCCTATTACAGCTAAATCAGATACAAAGGTTTGAGGTTTTTCAACTAATTCTACAATTTCATTTGACTCATTTAAGTTAATTACTCCAAAAGCTTCCGGTCTATCAACTTGTTTTACCCAAATAACACTATCTGCATTTGTATCTAAATCGAAATTAGCGCGAATTAACGTATCCGCATAGGCAATTACCGCAGGACCGCTTAAAGAATCTTTTGCACACATAATGGCGTGACCTGTTCCTAA
>JACXVH010000136.1 GCA_014763515.1 Flavobacteriaceae bacterium | reverse complement strand
GCATCTTGACCTGTCATAGAATCTACTACAAATAACGTTTCGTGAGGTTGAATGGCAGCGTGAACATTTGCAATTTCGTTCATCATTTGTTCATCTACAGCTAAACGACCAGCCGTATCGACAATCACTACATTGAATCCGTTTGCTTTTGCGTGTTTGATTGCATTTTGAGCAATTTCAACAGCATTTTTATTTTCAGGTTCAGAATAAACTTCTACACCAATTTGATCTCCAACAACATGCAACTGATTAATAGCCGCAGGACGGTAAATATCACAAGCAACTAATAGAGGTTTTTTAGATTTTTTTGTCTTTAGGAAGTTGGCCAATTTTCCAGAAAAAGTTGTTTTACCAGAACCTTGCAAACCAGACATTAAAATAATTGAAGGATTTCCTGATAAGTTTACACCAGCAGTTTCCCCACCCATTAATTCGGTTAATTCGTCTTTAACGATTTTAACCATTAATTGTCCAGGTTGTAAAGTTGTTAATACATCAGATCCTATTGCTTTATCTTTAACTCTTGTAGTAAAATCTTTTGCAATTTTAAAGTTAACATCGGCATCAAGTAATGCACGACGTACTTCTTTTAAAGTATCAGCAACATTTACATCGGTAATTTTACCGTGACCTTTTAATATATGAAACGCTTTATCTAACTTATCGGTTAAATTATCAAACATCTTGTCTAATTTTTATAAGCAACAAAGATAGTATTTTAGATAATAGTTTCAAAAGTTTACTTTCTTAATCGAAAAGAAAAAATCCCAACCGAAGTTGGGATTTGAAAATCAATCTTTAATCTTAAATACTTTTCGAAGTATATCTTCCATTAAACACCATTTTGTAAAAGATGATTGTAACAAATTTGCACCTACAAAAATGGTAAACCACAACCAATTTTGGTTAACGTACATGGCTAGCAATACACTAATAATTATAAATGTTCCTGCTATTGCTCTTATTATTCTGTTTATCATTTTAATTATGTTTTTCAACAGATAAAACTGCTGTGTGAATATGAGATAATGTTTCTTGCTTTGAATTAAATTTTTCAACCAAATCGAATAACGTATCTACATTTTGCTTTTCAACAAATGCGAAGAATATTATAGATTCTGTCTCGTTCATTTCAGAACCAAACCAATTGGTTTCAACTGCATCTTCTGTACTATCTCGATATCCTTTTACATCACGATACGAATAAGATAATACTTTTGCTTCTTTAAGCATTTTTTTGACTTCTTTGTCAAACTCAGCTATTGCGGTTACTACTACTAATTTCATGTTGTATATTTTTTAGATTCTGAAACAAATTCAGAATGACAAATCTTTAAATTAATTATTGTTTTCCCATTTTTTACGTTCAGTGATGTAATAAATCAATGGAACTACAATTAATGTTAGTAAAGTTGATACAATCGCTCCGGCAACTAACGAAATGGCTAATCCTTGAAAAATTGGATCAAATAATATGATTGATGCTCCAATTACAACCGCTCCTGTTGTTAATAAAATTGGTGTTGTTCTTACTGCACCAGCTTCAATAATTGCTTGTTTCATTGGAATTCCATCATTTAAACGAATCTCGATAAAGTCGATTAACAAGACGGAGTTTCGAACCATTACACCCGCTAAAGCAATCATTCCAATAAAAGATGTTGCGGTGAAGAATGCTCCTAATAACCAATGACCTAATACAATTCCAACTAATGAAAGTGGGATAGCAACCATCATTACAATTGGTGTTTTAAAGTTTTGGAACCAACCAACAATCAACATATAAATTACTATAATCACTACTAAAAAAGCAGCTCCTAAATCACGGAAAACTTCTAAAGTAATTTGCCACTCTCCATCCCATTTTACTGTAAAATTATTCTCAGAATCAGGTTGACCCATGTAAATTTCATTTACAGCATAACCTTTAGGTAATTTCATCTCTTGTAATTTCTCGTTCATTCCTAAGATTGCATATACTGGACTTTCCAAAGCTCCAGCCATATCGGCTAAAACGTATACTACTCTTTTTTGGTCTTTGCGATAAATTGCATTTTGTAAGGTATCAACTTTTACTTTTACCAAATCACTAACTGGAACAACATTACCTTGACTTCCTTTAATTTTTAAATTTTGAATATCTTGTAAAGATGTTTTCTCAGCATCATCTAATGCTAATACAATTCCAACAGGATCAACGGAACGCTCATCGTATAAATTTGAAACCGGCATCTCACGAAGTAGATATGTTAAATTACCAACCACCTGTTGTGGAGCAATTCCGTTTAGCATTGCTTTTTCTTTATCTACTTCTAATTTGTATTCTACTTGTGGTGCTTCAACCATCCAGTCGATATCAACAACGTCTGAAGTATTTTCAAGAATATCTTTTACTTGATTGGCTACTTCAATTTGTTGTTTATAATCTGGTCCGTAAACCTCAGCAACCAAAGTTGATAAAACAGGTGGTCCAGGCGGAACTTCAACAATTTTTACATTGGCACCATATTTTTTTGCAATTTTTTGTACTTCTGGACGAACTAATTTTGCAATGTCATGACTTTGTAAATCTCTGTCTTCTTTGTGTAATAAATTCACTTGAATATCAGCCATATTACTTCCGCCACGCATATCATAATGACGCACTAAACCGTTGAAGGTTATAGGTGCAGAAGCTCCAATGTAATTTTGATAATCTACCACTTCTGGAACTGTAGAAAGATATTGTGCGATTTCTTTTGTAACTGCAGCCGTTCTTTCTAAAGTTGTTCCTTCTGGCATATCGATTACCACTTGGAATTCGTTTTTATTATCAAATGGTAACATTTTTACCGCTACCGATTTGGTAAAGAACATCGCAACAGAACCTAATAATAAAAAGATTGTAATGGCAAACATTAAATTTCTTTTCGCAGAACTATTCAATAATGGCTCTTCAAACCTTTTATAAATTTTGAAAATCCAAGATGTTTCTAATCCTTGTTCTTCTTTATGCTCTTGTTCATCTTTTTCTTGTAACAAGTGATATCCTAAATATGGTGTAACTGTTAAGGCTACGAATAAAGACAAAATCATCGCAATTGAAGCTCCAATTGGCATCGGACTCATATAAGGTCCCATCATACCACTTACGAAAGCCATTGGTAAAATAGCTGCAATAACCGTAAAAGTTGCTAAGATTGTTGGGTTACCAACTTCATTAATCGCATAAATTGCTGCTTGTTTAAATGGTAGGCGTTTCATTTTAAAGTGCCTGTGCATATTTTCGGCAATGATAATACTATCGTCGACAACAATACCTACAACGAATACAAGGGCAAAAAGAGTGATTCGGTTTAAGGTATAACCCAACATATAATAACTGAACAACGTTAATGCAAAGGTTAATGGAACTGAGAAGAATACTACTAATCCACCTCTCCAGCCCATAGCTAGCATAACTAAAATGGTTACTGCTAAAATAGCAACACCTAAGTGTAATAATAACTCACCTACTTTGTGTGAAGCTGTTTCTCCATAGTTACGTGTAATTTCTACATGAACATCAGTCGGAATTAAATTTTTCTTTAGTTCTTCAACATGCGTTAAGATTTTCTCTGAAATCTTCATTGCATCGGCTCCTTTTACTTTGGCAACAGAAATTGTTACTGCTGGATATTCTGAACTATACGCTTTGAAATTCTCATTAGCTTTTCCATATCCGAATGAAACGTAGTTCTTTGATGTTTGTGGTCCGTCTTGAATTGTTGCTACTTGTTTTAAGTAAACAGGCATGTTTTTATTCACACCCACAACTAAATTCTCAACATCTTCTGTATTTGCTAAAAACTTACCCGTAGTAACTAAGTATTCCTGATCGTTTTGCACAAAAGAACCCGATTGTGAACTTCCGTTATTGGCTTTAATCATTTGCATGATGCTTAATGCATCTACACCGTTTTCAGCCATTTTATCTTTATCTAAAACTACTTTTAGCTCACGTGTTCTACCACCAATTTCTTTTGTAATAGCAACATCTTTTACTTTTTCAATTTCATTTGTTACCTCTTCCGCTAACTGACGCAATTGAAAATCATCGTAATTTTCGCTCCAAAGAGTTAAACCAAGCATTGGAACATCGTCAATAGAACGCGTTTTAACCATTGGTTGCATTACACCTTCTGGAAACATTTCTTGGTGTTTCATTAATTCATCGTATAATTTCACATACGAATCTTCACTATTTTCACCTACATAGAATTGAACTACCATCATCGAATAGCCGTTAAATGCCATACTATGAATATGTTCAACTCCTTTGATGTTTCCAATGATTTTCTCAAGTGGTTTAACTACTCTACTTTCAACTTCACTTGGATTTGCTCCTGGATACATGACCATAACATCGGCCATTGGAACATTAATTTG
>JACXVH010000135.1 GCA_014763515.1 Flavobacteriaceae bacterium | reverse complement strand
ACCTAAAAAATTAGCTGCAAAATTTAACGTCATATACGAAATTGACTCGTGATTTTTAGGAATAGAAGGAAAAATTTTAGCAAACGCCGGACTTAAATAACCTGCTAATTTTTCAGAAGCACCAGAGATAATTAGCAATTCCATGATTCCGCAGAAAAAAGCTAAATAAGCAATTAATGGAAGAATTAAATCTAACAAACTACTTTTTGCCATAGGTAATAAACCATCGGCTTTTTGAGTTCCACTATAGATTTTTACCGTTTGTTTGTTGTAAACATACGTAGTATCAGCATCAGCAGTTACTTTATTTAAAATAAACTCGTTATTTTCAGAAACTTTTAAACTGTCTTGTACAAATTGTGGAACTTCGTTTAAATACTTTTCGCTTATTAAAAGTGGTTCGCCTTGTTTACCATTTAATACATAATCGATTGAATAATATTGATTGGTAAACAATCCTGCGATTACAAAAGTGATAGAACAAACGAATATAACGAGCCAAAATCTGCTTAAAACCATATTTTTTAGTTGAAAGTTGTAAAGTTAAAAGTCTGAAAGTTTAATTTTTCAAAGATATAAAAATTAGCCCCGATGGCAGCGGCATCCTTTTTGTTTGTGCTTCGACAAGCATAGTATGACAAACAAAAAGATATAGCGAAGAGCGGGAATTGCTTCAAAAATTACACGTGCGTAATTTCATCTTCAATCAATAAATCTTCTCTACGGAAACGCAAGAAAATTTGAGCCACAGCAATTACATCTTTTTCGCAATAGGTGATAATACGATCGATATCCTTTTCAATATAAAAAACACGTGCTACTTCGCTTCCATCGATGTCGTCTTTTGGTGATGGAATGTCTAATATTTTAGTCAATAAACGTAATGAAGTAAAGTGTTTGTAATCACCAAATTTCCACAATTCTAAAGTGTCTAAATGCGGAACTTCCCAAGGTTTTTTTCCGAATAAATTCAGTTTATCTGGCAAGGCAACTCCGTGGATAATCATGCGGCGCGCGATAAACGGAATATCAAATTCTTTCGCGTTATGTCCGCATAAAACGTGAGCCGCACCATTAAAATGTTGGTTTAATAAATTGGCGAAATCTTGTAATATTTTCTTTTCTTCGCCCCAAAAACTCGTAGTTCTAAAATTTCTAACGTCTGCTTTATTCACAAAATATCCTACTGATATACAGATGATTTTTCCAAATTCGGCCCAAATTCCTGCTCGTTCATAGAAGTCTTCGGGCGTAACCTCATCGCGACGTTGGTATTGGGTTTTGTTTTCCCAAAGCTTTTTAGTTTCTTCATCCATTCCCATATAAGAATCGTATTGCGGAACGGTTTCAATGTCTAAAAATAGAATGTTGTTGAGTTGAATTTTTTCTATCATTTTTCTATTGTTTGTAGTTAATTGTTTATAGTTTTTTTCTATTATCTTTCTTCTTGCTTCTTTTTTCTAACATCTTATACGCTTCATCTACATACACATACAAATCATTACTATGCGGATCGGTTTCTGTTTGTAAGCCTTTTAGATGTCCTAAACGAACAATAATGACATCGTCTTCTGGAATTACAATTACAAATTGCCCTAAATGACCACGCATATAATAAAGTTTTTTATTGCTAACAGTATGCATCCACCAGCCGTAACCATATTGCGGACTTTCTGGAAAACGCGGTGTTACACATTTTTGTACAAAAGTTGAATTGAGAAGTTGTTTACCATTCCATTTTCCATCTTGTTTCATTAGTTTTCCAAAACGTGCAAAATCGCGAGCATTACTTGCAATACAGCAATAGGCTTTTTCTATACCATCGGGCGCATGATCTAATTGCCAAAGTGCATCGTTTTCGGCTCCCATGGGTTGCCAAAAGTTTTTAGAAACATAATCAGATAAATATTCTCCTGTAGCTTTTTCAATACACATGGCGAGCAATTCAGTTGCACCACTTAGATAATTAAACGATTGTCCGGGTTTTTCGTTAACTTCTAATCCAAGGATTACTTTTTTCAAGTCGTTATCAAAGTAGGCACGCGTTACAATTGAAAATGGACTGTAATAACGTTCGTCCCAACTTAAACCAGATGCCATTGAAGATAAATCGCCAACAGTAACTTCATTTGCAAACTTGCCTTTTATTTCAGGAAAGAAATCAACAACTTTTTGGTCTAAACTTTTAATTTTTCCTTCCATAACCGCTTTTCCTAAAGCAAGTGTTACCACACTTTTTGCCATGGAAAAAGAATTGGATTTGGAATCTTTCCCGTAACCATCAAAATAAGTTTCGTGCCAAATACTATCGTTTTTAATTATTAGGTAAGCAACCGTTTGTAGTTCTTTGTGAGTTTTTTCTAAAATTTTTGTTGCAGGAACCGAATTGTAATCTTTTGCAATTGCCCAAGGTTGCGCTATTCCTTTTTTAATTTCTCTGTTTGGAAAATGTGTATAATCATTTAAAAATGCAGTAGTATGCCCACGAAAGTAAATGGTTCGGACTGCACGTAGCAAATAGTCAACATCAAAAATATACATTAACAGAATAATTGATGCAATCATAATAGTAAACCATTTAAGTAGCGTTTTTATAACTTTCATGCTGTTTTATTTAGTAAATCTTATTGCACTAAAGTACAAAAAAGTCAATCAGAATTAAAGTTCATAATTCTTTTTTAAAGGTTATTTGTAAAATAGAAATAATAAAAAAGCCACTTCTAAGAAGTGGCTTTTGAAGAATTATTAATTATTCCTTATTTTAATAAGATTGATTTTTCTTCTGTTTCAGGTTTTTTTACTTTTCCTTTAATAATTAATACTTTAGGAGCAGCACCCTCTTCGTTTGTAGTAACAGTAACTGTTTTGTGGAAATTTCCTGGTGCAGCTGCGTTATAAGTAGCTGTTACAGTTCCCGTTTCTCCTGGTTTAACAGGTGTTTTTGTATAATTTGTAGCAGTACAACCACAAGACGCTTTTACATTTGTTAGTAAAATTGTTTGATTTGTAGTGTTTGTAAAAGTAAACTCATAAGAAACTGGTTTCCCTTTTTCAATTTCTCCAAAATCATGAGTTTCTTCAGTCCATTTGATTTCAGATAATTTCGTTGGTTTAACTTCTTGAGTGATCGCTTTCTTTGCAGTTTGAGCAACTTGTGCAAAAGACATTGCAGAAACAAATAAAGCAACAATTGTAAATTTTAAAGTTTTCATACTATCTATTTTTATTGTTATTAGTATTTTTGGTTTAACAAATTTAATAACAAAATCCATTTTTGTTGTTAATCAGTTTTTAATTGTTGTTAATGAGTTGTTAATTGAGTTTTGAAAATAAATCGCCTAAACATATTAATTCTTTTTGGTCTTATTGCAATCATTGGCGTAATCATTATGCAATTAATTTTGCTTAATCAAGCGTTTTTGTTTGAAAAAAAGGAAATGGAAAACAAAATTCATTTTGCTTTACAAGATGTGGTAAAGAAAATTTATGCAGATAACAACTCTTCTTTATCTATAACTAATCAAATTCAAAAAGTTTCCGACAACTATTACATCGTAAATGTAAACGATGTTTTTGAAAACAATATCTTAGAACATTACTTAAAAACTGAATTAAACAAAGTAAAACTTGGGCAAGATTTCGAATATGCTATATATGATTGTAGCACAGACGACATGGTTTATGGTAATTACATTTCATCTAGTGGCGAAGCAACAAAAAAATGTGAAGATTGTTTCACAAAAGACAACAACCTAATTTACTACTTCGCTATAAGGTTTCCTCATTTAAAACAAAGTTTTTATAGTAGCTTAAAACAATATTGGATTTTCACTTTTGTTTTATTTTTAGTACTTATTATTTATGTGTATTCTGTTTTTCTTTTATTAAAACAAAAGCGTTATACTGAACTTCAAACCGATTTTATCAACAACATGACGCACGAGTTTAAAACACCATTATCCTCAATTCTAATTGCTTCAAATTATGCAAATACTCAGAAAGAAATTTCAGAAAACAAAAAACTAAGTAAATACATTCAAATTATTATCGATCAAAGTAATAAGCTCAACCAACATATTGAACAAATTCTTTCGGTTGCCAAAACAGATAGTCACCAAATTCAATTACAAAAATCGCCCGTAGAAGTTGTTAAAACTATCGATTTAATTATTGAAAATTGCAAACTAAAACATAATACTGAGTTTGATGTTCACAGTTCAATTCAAGAAAATGTAACAATTACCGCCGATTCTTTTCATTTCCATAATCTTTTATTTAATTTATTTGAAAACGCCATTAAATATGGAAATAACAATATAGTAATAAAAGTTTCTTTGATAGAGAATGTAAAATATTTTTCACTTATTATTACCGATAATGGTCCGGGAATTCCCGAAAAAGATTTGCCTTTTAT
>JACXVH010000134.1 GCA_014763515.1 Flavobacteriaceae bacterium | reverse complement strand
CATTTCCAAAATTTGCTGTAAAATTAAATAAGTTCATAACTTGAATTTTTAACAAAAATATGAAATTTATATCAATTATGAGTGATTACGGACAATCAGATTTTAGTATAACCAAAATTAATTCCAGAAGCAGTTTCATTTGGTAAGAATCAATTAGGAGTACCCTACGATAATGAATATATTTACAATAATGGAAAGTATTATTGCTCAGAGTTGATTTATGATTGTTTTAAAGAAGCGAATAAAGAGCCATTCTTTGTTTTGTTTCCCATGACATTTAAGGCTCCAAATTCTAAAGAATTTTTCAATGTTTGGGCAGAATATTATAAAAATTTAAACATTGAAATTCCAGAAGGTCAACTTGGTTGTAATCCTGGAGGCATTTCAACTTCAAAAAAAATAAAAATTCTAGGAACATTATAAAAATAAAAGACCCCGCAACTGCGGGGTCTTTTTAAATCTATTGTTTTTTAGTTTTATTGGCCTAAAACTTTAACGTTGTCTAATTCCCACGCAGCTGCAGCAGCAGTTGTAGAAGTATACTTGAAAGCAACACGTACATTTGAATTTCCAGTATAAGAAGAAATGTTAATTCCTCCTGAAGCGCCTGCACTCCAAGAAGTATAACTTCCACTTGTATAAACTGGTAAATTAAATCCTGTTAATTGAGTCCAAGTAGCTGTACTAGGTGCACTTGTTCCATCATAATCAGTTGAAATATAAGCTTCTAAAGCTGGTCCAGTGAAACGAGTACTAGTGTCAAATGTTAAAATTGCAAAAGTATTTGAACTTAAATCAATGGCTGGAGAAATTAACCAATCTTCATTGTTTTGATTTCCACTGCTATATCCATTCATAATTGCGCATGGTGCAGGATTTCCAAAAGTTGTTGTACCCCAAACTTGTGCTCCAATTACACTATATGCAGTCCAATTAGGGAAAGTTGTAGTTTCAAATGATTCTTGGAATAAAACAGTTGGAACGTAACGCTCATTTGTTAATTGAACATCATTAATAGTTCTTAACATAAATTGATATGAAACTGCACCTGAATAAGAAATATACTTGGTAAGTACACATCTTATTTTTCCATTACCTGAAGGGATTATATCGTCTTTGAATTTTGCGTAAGAGCTAGTACGAACCATAACTTGATTACCGAATTTATCTTCAATCATTAAGTTTGTAGCACCACCTACATCATTATTAGCATCATAATAAGTTCCACCTACAGCAGATGAAACAAATTGTACATCTTCAAATTCAATTAATTTATTAATATATTCATCAGTAGCAGCTTGATTAATTTGGTTAAAAGAATGAACTAATTCATCTTCATTTTTCTTTTCACAAGATCTAGAAATGATGTTTTTGTATTCAAATGGAAGTAGTCTTCCAATTGAATTGTTAAAATAATTTCCAATTAGTAAACCATCATACTTTGTAGCATAATATAGTTTATTCATATTGATATAAACTTTTCTTCCTGGTTCAAATTCATTAAATAAATTATATTGATCGACAGGAACGCTAAAACCATATTCATCTCCAGCAGCATCATAAGCTACCATAGAAATTGATTTGTAAAAATTGCCACCTTCATCTGAAGAAGTAACGTATGCTTCAATTATTGAATCTGTAGTAGAGTTGTATTGCTGAGGTATTGCAGTAGCACTTGAATTTAAATTTTCAATTGCTACAGTGGCATTCATTGTAACACACTCATTAGACAAATCTGGAGTTCCATAATCATCACCTGTAACACAACTTGTTAAAGAAACGATTATTCCTAAAGTTAAAAATTTAATTTTTTTCATAGCTATTAATTTTTAAGAATTTTAACATTGTCAACTTCCCAAGTCATAGAAGCAGAAGAAGTTGATGTGTATTTGAATGCTACATAAACATCTCTTCCAGTAAAAGAAGAAATATCAATAGCTCCTGAATTTGTCCACGTATAGTTATTAGAAGCATCTAGTGTAGCAGATAAATCAGTCCAAGTAGCATTGTTTGGATCTCCAGTTGTATAATCTGTTGAAATTTTTATTTCTAAAACATTTCCGGTAAATTTTGAAGCCGTTTGAAAAGATAATGTAGCAGAATTAGTTGTACTTAAATCAATAGCAGGAGAAATTAACCAATCTTCATTTACATTATTACCAGATGCATAACCAGATATTTTGGCACAATTTCCAGGATTTCCATACTGAGTGTCTAATTGCCACTCTTGTGCTCCTGTTACACTATATTTAGTCCAATCTGCCCAGCTTATTTCAAAACCATCAGTAAAAAGATATTCGTAAACTGTAGGAATATCATAATCATCATCTTTTACACAACTTACTAAAATTGTCGAGGTAAAAGCTATTAACATTAAAGATTTAATAAATTTTTTCATATTGCAATTTTTTAGAAGTTAATGTAGAAGTTTACGAAATAAGTTCTACCATAACCATAGAAATATTTAGAACCAAATGAAGGAGTTCCGTTTGCTTGATCGGCAGCTAAATCAGGATAAGTTGCTTTTCTTGATTGTTCGAAACCACCAGTTTTATATTCAATATCAAGTAAGTTGTTAATTGAAGCAAAGAATCCGAATGTATTTCTGTTTTTAGAACTAATTCTCCATGATTTACCACCAACTAAATTTAATAACATAAAGCTATCAAATTTTTCTTGTTTTAAAATTTTTCTTACTGCAGCTTCATTAACACCATTGTAGTTGTCTCCAGTTGCAGGATTAATTGTAAAGTTGTCGGTTCTTAGAATGCTTGATACATCTATATAACTATCTGCTAAATAGTTTATGTTAGCTCCAATCCACCAAAATTTAGGATCACGATATTCTAAACCAAATGAATATGCTTGTTGAGGCATGCCTGGTTGACGATAATCTTTTAAATAAACAGTACCAAAGTCTTTAATAGGGTTGTTTCCACCAGCAGCTCTAGCATCATCATTTGTAACTAAATGTGCATTATCTGAATATATATATTGTCCATAAGATGCAGAACCAGTTGCTTTAATTGTTGATGTAATTTGATATTCTATACCAAACTCACCACCAATAGATTGTTTGTTAATTCCAGTTACGATTTCACTAATAAATGAATCCCCAACTTCACCATTAGAAACATCAAAATCACCAATACCTTCACCATAGTAAAATGAAATTTCTGAGCTATTTTGAATTTTGTTGAAGAATCCTGTTAGTCTTGCTTTTAATTTTGGAGCTTTAATTATATAGCTTGCGTCTGCGGCTACAATATTTTCGTCTGTTAATGCTGGAGTAATATTGTTATTTAAACGAGCATTTGAGAATACATTACGCATTATAGGAGCTTTTGTCATGTAAAGTCCATTAAAATCTAACGAATGTCTTCCATTAATTTTATAAGTTAAACCACCTTTAAAACCAAAGTTTTCGAAAACAATTTTCTTACTATCTCCATAAGAGTTATCAGCGTAAATTCCATTTCTATATAAGCCCTCTCTTTGGTATTGAGTTCTAGAGAATGTTTGAGCTAAATAAAAATTGATTTTTTGATAATTAAATTTAAATTGAGTAAATGCATCAAAAACAGTTGAGTATAAATTATAATTATAACCATAAGTATCTCCTTCACCCACATATCTGTTTGGGTTATTTAAGTCGGCTTGAGAAGCATTTCCAGTGTAAAAAGGATCAATGTCAGCAAAATATTGACCACCCATTAAATCTAAAAGGTTTTGGAAGTTGTGAGACTTTAATCTTTTGAAATTTACAGCTGCATTCATGCTAATGTGGTCAGATAAACTTGTGTTTAAAATAGAATTAGCACTCCATTGTGTATCATCTGTTCTATCCTCATATAAAACGTAAACACTTCTTCCAGGGAAGCCAGAGTTTTGGTTCGCAATATACATTGCATTCCAGTCAATTTGAGGATTAGTTTTAAAATTTGCTTGTGCAGCTTGTGCAGGAATATTTTCAAGTAAAGGACTGCCATCAGGGTTGAAAACAGGGTTTCCATTATCCATAACTTGAGTCCAAAGATCAGGCTGATTGTAGTAGTAACTTGGTAAGTTTTTGTAATAAGTTGGATCAGGATTGTTACCATTTTGGTAATCAATTCTTGAATTTCCAATTTTACCAGTTTGATAAGCAATATTAGTATTTAAGCTTGTTTTTTCATTGATTTTCCAATAGTGCGATAACATGTTAATTGGTTCCGCAATATCTTTATCTCTTGAGTTACGTTTTTTACCGTCTTGCCATCCCCAACTGTGTTTATCGTTAAATTTTTTCTCTACTGAAGCAAATAATGAATTTGCACTGTAATCGGTTCCTTCAAAGTAGCCTTCTTTTGCCCATCTTCTTGACGCAGAAACAACAAATGCCCAACCCTTTTTATTAAAGCCTGATGCATGAGTTCCCATAGTTCTCCAACTATAGTTGGTGTTTGTTCCAGACATTGAAATTCTAGTCCCCGTTCTATAATGAGAAGCTCTTGTGTTAATCTCTTGTGTTCCTAAAATCCCTCCAAATGTATAATCGGATGGACCAGAACCCATAGTAAATTCTTGGTTACGAGTTGCATCATTTAAACCTCCCCAGTTACTCCATTGTGGTCTACCGTCATAAAGTTTGTTCATTACGATACCATTGATCATTGTAGTTCCGTATTGATTATCCAAACCTCTAATTCTAAAACGTGCTAGTCCCCAGTTAAAAGCAGCAGCTTGTTGATAAGTATCTCTAGAGGCTTGTAATAGACCTGAAGTACTTTCAGAACCAGTATTTTCATCACCTAAATCGTTTTCAGTAATGGTAACTAAACTTAGTTGTAATTCTGAAGTAATATCTTCCTCTAAAGATAAAACTCCTAAATCTAACGTTTCTCCCTTAACAGGTTCTAAAACATAAGTTTGTGTTTTGTAACCAGTGTAAGTAATCTCTAAAACTGGTTGATCATTTGGAAATTCTTGAATTTCAAAAATACCATCTACCCCTGTTACAACAGAAGTGTTGGTGCTTTGAATAGTTGCCACCACATTTTGTAATGGTTTTTGTGATTTAGAATCAACCACTTTACCTTTTAGTGCTGGATTTTGTTGTGCAAGCATCGTAAAACTTACAAGGGCAAAAATAGCACTGAATAAAAGTTTCTTCATAAACAGATTAAATAATTAATATTAAATTAATTGTTAAGTGTTAAAATCTTAACAGCCTACAAATGTACAACTTTTGTTATTATTTCATACCTTTGGCATCCAATTTGTTTTAAAGTTGACAATAACATAACATTTTAATTATGAAATTTAAACAATTAGGCCTTGTTTTGGCTGTCTTTATTGCGATTAATTCAATAGCGCAAGAGAAAAAATTTAAACTGCACACAGTTGCTTTTTATAATTTTGAAAACCTTTTTGATACGATTAATGGTCCAAATTACGATGAAGAATATTTGCCAGTGAAAGGTTGGACATCAAAAAATTATAATAAAAAGTTAGATAATCTAGCTCGTGTTATATCTGAATTAGGAACAAGCGACGTACAAAAAAATGCTCCAACAATAATAGGTACATGTGAAATTGAAAATAGAGGTGTGCTTGAAGATTTAGTAAGAAATCCCAAAATAAAAAATTTAGACTACCAAATAGTTCATTTCGATTCGCCTGATAAAAGAGGTATTGATGTTGGTTTTTTATATCAACCGAAACATTTTACTCCTACATCTTATAAAAACATTCCTTTATATATTACTGAAGATATGTTAGATACTAAAAAGGGAAAGTCTGAAGACTCAAATGAAACTGATGAAGATCATGCAAAATCCGAAAGCGGTTCAAAAAGAGTTTATACTCGTGATCAATTGTTAGTTACAGGTTTATTAGATGGAGAAGAAATTAGTTTTATTGTAAATCACTGGCCTTCTCGTTCAGGTGGTGAAAAAAGAAGTAGTCCTTATCGTGAGGCTGCTGGTAAATTAAATCGTAAAATTATAGATTCACTATATGCGATTAACCCTAACGCTAGTATTATTACAATGGGCGATTTAAATGATGATCCAGTAAATAAAAGTGTTAAAAAAGAAATTGGTACTGT
Source organism: Flavobacteriaceae bacterium (assembly GCA_014763515.1). Classification (GTDB taxonomy): domain Bacteria; phylum Bacteroidota; class Bacteroidia; order Flavobacteriales; family Flavobacteriaceae; genus Flavobacterium. Next base: position 1,537 of record JACXVH010000134.1, on the reverse strand, counting down.
TGCAAATAAAGAAGACATCAAACCATTTGGAATGTATAACCCAATGGAGAAAATGTATAAAAATGGAGAAGGTACTTTAGGTTATAGAGATGCATGGAATTTATTTGATCAAATTATGCTATCTGAACCTTTAGTAAGAAAAGAAAAATATAAAAATAAAGAGTTTACTACTTGGACATATTGGAAAGCAGGTAGATTTATTAAACCTTATTTGATTCAAAACGAAGGTCCTTGGAAAGGATATCCTAAACGTAACTCAAATGGAATTCCAGGGTATAGTGATCACTTCCCTGTTTATGTTTACTTAATTAAAGAATATAAATAATTGCAAGAAAAGGTTAGTCAAAATTTAGGCTAACCTTTTTTCTTTGTATTTTTATAAAAAAATATTATGTCAATAGCGAAGCCTTTTAATCTTCAAAAATGGATTGAAGAAAATAAGCATTTATTACAACCTCCAGTTTCAAATAAAAACCTTTACATAGAATCTGAAGATTATATTGTAATGATTGTTGGAGGACCCAATGCAAGAAAAGATTATCATTATAATGAAACAGAAGAACTGTTTTATCAATTAGAAGGTGAAATAACAGTTTACATTCAAGAGAATGGAAAGAAAAAAGCCATGAAGTTAAGTGCTGGTGATATGTATTTGCATCCTGCAAAAGTTCCACATTCTCCCGCTCGTACAGAAGGTTCTGTTGGATTAGTTATTGAGCGTAAAAGAGCAGGTAAAGGTTTTAAAGACGGTTTGCTTTGGTTTTGCGACAATTGTAATCATCCTTTACACGAAGTGTATTTTGAGTTACACAACATAGAAAAAGATTTTTTGCCTCACTTTAAAGATTTTTACAGTTCCGAAAAATTGCGAACTTGTCAAAAATGTGGTGAAATTATGGAGGTAGATAAAAAATTTATTAAGTAAATCTTGTTACTTTAAAGAATAATAAAATTTTATACATTTGTATTATATAACAATTAGAAATTAAAAAGTTAAAATGTCAACAATAACACAATCAACAGTTGCTGAGCAATTTGGAATGAAAGAAGCATTACAAGTTTTAGGCGTTAAAGAAATAAATGAAGGTACTTCAACAGGAAGTGAGTGGTTTTCAAATGGAGAAATCATTGAAAGTTATTCTCCTGTAGATGGACAATTAATTGGAAAAGTTAAAGCAACCACTGCGGAAGATTACGAGAGAGTAATGCAAAAAGCAACGGAAGCTTTTAAAACGTTTAGAGCTATGCCAGCGCCTCAACGTGGAGAAATTGTACGTCAGTTTGGAAATAAATTAAGAGAATTAAAAGAGCCTCTTGGCAAATTAGTTTCTTATGAAATGGGGAAATCGTTACAAGAAGGTTACGGAGAAGTTCAAGAAATGATCGACATCTGTGATTTTGCTGTAGGTTTATCTCGTCAGTTAAACGGACAAGTAATTCCATCAGAGCGTCCAGGTCACGTTATGCGTGAGCAATGGCATCCAATTGGAGTAGTAGGAATTATTTCTGCATTCAACTTCCCTGTGGCAGTTTGGTC
>JACXVH010000133.1 GCA_014763515.1 Flavobacteriaceae bacterium | reverse complement strand
GTATCGAAATATTGCAATTTTTTACCTGAATATTGTTCGTGTGCTTTTAAATCGAAATCTGTTCTTGAGTGAATTCCTTCTAATTCTTTAAATCCGAATGGGAAATTGAATTCGATATCGGCAGCAGCGTTTGCGTAGTGTGCTAGTTTATCATGGTCATGGAAACGGTAATTTTCAGCTCCTAAACCAAGAGATTTATGCCATTTCAAACGCGTTTCTTTCCAGTATTCATACCATTTCATTTCTTCGCCTGGCTTCACAAAAAATTGCATTTCCATTTGTTCAAACTCACGCATACGGAAAATAAACTGACGTGCTACGATTTCGTTACGAAAAGCTTTTCCGGTTTGTGCAATACCAAAAGGAATTTTCATTCTTCCTGTTTTTTGAACATTTAAGAAGTTCACAAAAATACCTTGAGCGGTTTCAGGACGTAAGTATAAATCCATAGCAGAATCGGCAGATGCACCAAGTTTTGTTCCAAACATTAAGTTGAATTGGCGAACTTCTGTCCAATTTGCTGTTCCGGAAACTGGACAAACGATACCTAAATCGATAATCAACTGACGAAACCCTTCTAAATCGCTTTCTTCTTGAACTCTTGTTAGTTCTGCAGTAATCTCATCTATTTGATTTTGACGACGAACCACATTAGGATTTGTTGCTCTAAATTGTTCTTCATCAAAGGAATCACCAAATCTTGACTTGGCTTTTTCTATGTCTTTTTGAATTTTTTCGTTTATTTTTTCACGAAACTCTTCTACTAAAACATCGGCACGATATCTTTTTTTAGAATCTTTATTATCGATAAGAGGATCGTTAAAAGCATCAACGTGTCCTGAAGCTTTCCAAGTAGTTGGATGCATAAAAATTGCAGCGTCAATACCTACAATATTTTCATGCATTTGCACCATTGATTTCCACCAATAGTCGCGTATATTTTTCTTTAATTCTACTCCGTTTTGTGCATAATCATAAACTGCACTTAAACCATCATAAATTTCGCTTGACGGGAAAATAAAACCGTACTCTTTTGCATGCGAAATTACATTTTTGAAAATATCATCTTGTTTTGCCATGCTGCAAAAGTAAAAAATAGGAAATCAATTATGAAATGATTTTAAAGAATAAATTTTGATTATTTGTACTGATAGGTAGTAGAGCCAATTTCTTCAAAAGCGTGAAATAATTTAACTTTATACACTCCTTTAATTGGGTTTTTTCTGTCTAAATCTACATAAATACAAGCATCAGTATCTTTTTGATTATAATTTGCATTTACGTAGGTACTATATTCCAAATATTTTTCTGATCCCAATGAATCTTTTAATGTATGAGGAGAAATTATTTGATTATTTGGATTTAAAACTTGAATATAAATGTTTTTATTTCCTGCTTTTATAAACTCATTTGCTTCTAAAGTAAAACAAACTCTAATTTCCTGAATTTTATTGACCTTTGTTTTTTTGTAAAAATCAGACATCACTTTTACTCCTCTAGCATTAACATTCAATGCTTTTATTTTATCAACAACTTTTTCTTCTGATTTTACAGTGTTCTTTAAATCAAGAATTAATTTGTCATTCTTCTCAATTATAGCAGTTAATTTGTTTATTTCTTTATCAATTTTTTTATTTTGAATTTCTAATGCCTCTATACTAATTTCATTGTGAACAAGAATTTCTTTTTCTATATCAGTGTCGGTCACATTTAACTCATTGCTCGTTTTATTTGTTTGAAGTGGAATTGAATGGCTATGCTTGATACTATCTTCAAGCTCATGTAACTGAACTCTATAAATTTTCTTTTCTTCTTGAAGTAATTTGTTTAAATCTTCATTTTCTTTTTTAAGTTTATAAAAATTTATAATGTAAAAAATAGCCACAAATGATGTAGCGACTAAAGAAGACATTAATATGTTTTTAGACTGGAAGGGCATGTTTAGGGTGGATTATTTACAGCAAATTAAGTTATTTTATATTTTTATTATAATCAAATTCGATAAAATGCTAAAAAATCTGTTGAATTTAATATATCCTCGTTTATGTGTGGGATGCAATGCGTTACTCCTTACAAATGAGACTACTATATGTAGTAAATGTTTACATCATCTTCCTTATACCTATCATTGGAAAAACCATAAGAATGATACTACAAAAAAATTTGATGGTTTAGTACCTATTGAATTTGGTATTTCTTTTTTATACTTTCAAAAAGAGGGCATCGTTCAAGAAGCCATACATAAATTAAAATATAAAGGAAAACAAGAAGTTGGAACTATTTTAGGGAACTTAATGTCGGCCGAAATAAAAGAATTCATTATCAATCAAAAAGTTGACGAAATAATACCAGTACCTCTGCATCCAAAAAGATTGAAAGAAAGAGGTTATAATCAAGTTGAAAGTTTTGGCAAAGCACTTTCAAAAAATCTAAACATTACTTATAACGATAAGCTTTTAGTGCGAAATATTTATACTAAAACTCAAACTAAAAAAGACAAAGAAGCAAGACAATATGAAAACAAAGATATTTTTAAGTGTAAATTTAAAGAAAGTGATCACAACAAACATTTTCTACTTATTGATGATATCATTACAACGGGTGCAACTCTCGAAAAATGTGGTAAAGCAATTTTAAAAATCCCTAACTCTAAAGTAAGCATTTTAACTATGGGGTACACACAATCTTAAATTCATTTAAAAATTTGGCATAGTTAGAATAATAGTTGTTATTTTGTATCAAATTTATTTTCCATGAAGAACATTTATGTTTTAGTTTTCACGGTTTTTTTCATTGCCATTCTAACATTAGGAAGTTGTGCCAAAAGAGGAACAATCAACGGAGGTCCAAAAGATACTATAGCTCCAAAAATTGTGACTACTTTCCCAGAAAACTACACTACTAACTTTAATGGAAAAGAAATAAAAATTGTCTTTAACGAATTAATTAAAATTAAAGACATTAACAAACAACTTATTATTTCGCCTCCTTTAAAAAATAAACCTATTATAATTCCGCAAGGAAGTGCGAGTAAATTTATTTCGGTAAAAATATTAGATACTCTTCAACCTAATACAACTTATAGTTTAAATTTTGGTCAAAGTATTACCGATAATAACGAAGGAAATCCTTATTCTCAATATCGTTATGTGTTTTCAACAGGAAGTTATATAGATTCATTAGCTATAATGGGAAAAATAAAAGACGCTATTGAAATGAAACCGGATAATTTTGTATCGATTCAATTATATGATGCGCAAACTTTTTCTGATAGCACAGTATATAAAGAATCTCCTTTATATGTTACCAATACACTTGACAGTTTAAAACTATTTGCATTAGAAAATTTAAAAGCGGGCGATTATTACATTATTGCATTAAAAGACAAAAACAACAATTATAAGTTTGATCCAAAGCAGGATAAAATAGGTTTCCTTAAGAATAAAATTACTATTCCTAATGATACCGTTTTTGAATTAGAACTCTTCAAAGAAAAAACAAAATTTAAAGCTGTTAAACCGACTCAGGAGACTGACAACAAGTTTTTTATGGGATTTGAGGGAAATCCTAAAAACGCTAAAATTTTAGCAAAAAAAGGAAATGAAGATATTCCAGTAATCTTTACCAAATTTACTCAAGAAAAGAAAGATTCTATTCAATTATTTATTCCAAAAATTGAAGCTGATTCACTAGAATTTATTGTAGAAAAAGATGATTTTAAAAAATCATTTACAAGTAAATTGAAGAAAAACATTAAAGAAAAAGACACCTTAATTGTAAATTTAACACATAAAGGGAATCTTCATTTCAGAGATACCTTACGTTTAAAAACAACGCTCCCTTTAAAAAATATTGACAAAAGTAAAATAAGCCTAATCAATAAAGATTCTGTCGCTTTAGACTTTAGTTTTAACTATAAAGAGTTTGAACAAGAAGTTTTGTTTAACTTCAAAAAAGATGAAAATCAAAAATATTCTTTACAGTTACTTCCGGAAAGTATTGAAGATTATTTAGGCAATAAAAATGACACGCTTAATTTTAGTTTCAGCACGCGTTCCTTATCAGACTATGGGAACTTATTTGTAAACTTAAAATCGGCTAAAAGATTTCCGCTAATTCTTGAAGTTTTGACCGATAAAGGCGAAGTTGTAGCAAGTGCAATTTCTAAAGGTGAAAGAAAATTAGATTTTGAAGCATTGGAACCCAACATTTATACATTGCGTATTATTTATGATGACAATGGAAATGGAATTTGGGATACTGGAAATTACTTAGAAAAACGCCAAGCCGAAGAAATTCAGTATTTCCCAACGACAATTGACATTAGAGCAAACTGGAATTGGGATCAAGATTTTTAAAAGCTAATCGACTAGTTTAAAGTTATCTTTATCATTTAGAAAATTAAACTTATTTCTAGAATCTTGCAACTTCTTTTTACTAAGGGTTACAACTTGAATGCCGTTTTCTTCAAAAGGGGCTATTAATTCGTTTCCTAATTCATCTAAAACTTGTGAATGACCTAAATAATCGTGTCCGTT
>JACXVH010000132.1 GCA_014763515.1 Flavobacteriaceae bacterium | reverse complement strand
AACAGTGGAAAAAATTAAATGGTAACAGAATTAATTCTGTTACCATTTAATTATATTTGAATTATTAACGAGTCAACCTTTTTTAGGACAATTCATATAATATTTCGAAAATATTTGTTTCGGGTTCTAGTTCAATTGGATCTTTTCCAGTAACAAACCAACGAGCAGTTAAATTTCCTTTTAAAATTATATTGTTTCCTTTAACGTCTAACCAACTTCCTTCTCTTAATCCAATTACAGGTTGAGGATTAAATTTGTGAAATTCATTAATTCGTGTTTCTCTAGTTTCTCCCATGTGAGTTGAATTATTATCGGGATCTAGATAATGAGGGTTAATATTGAATGGAACCATTCCAAGAGTTCTAAAGCTTGGCGGATAAACAATAGGCATGTCATTTGTAGTTCCCATTGTTAAGCCGCAAATATTACTTCCGGCACTAGTGCCTAAATAAGGAGTTCCAGTTTTTAGTTTTTGTTCTAATGCGTCTATAACCTTAGTGCGATACAATTCGCTAACTAATAAAAAGGTGTTTCCTCCTCCTGTAAAAATCCCTTTTGCATTTTTAATAGCTTCAATTGGATTTTCAAATTCATGAAGTCCTTTTACTGTTTTATTAATTTTAGAAAAAGCTTCTCTTACTTTATTAGTGTATTCATCATGACTTATGCCACTAGGTCTTGCAAATGGGATAAAAATAATCTTATTAGTGTTTTCAAAATGAATTGTAAGTTCAGAAAGCAAATACTCTAAATAGCTTCCATTATGTAGCGTAGATGTACTAGCAATTATTAAGTTTTTCATCAATTTAATTTTTTCAAAAATACGTGTTTAACATAAGTTTATCAAGTCCTTAGCATTTAATTGGGATAACACTATGGTACTTTTACTTTATAAATGTTACTACATGAAGTTAAAGTTACTCGTTTTTCTTTTTCCACTTTGTCAATTTGTTTTTTCTCAAGATATTTTTTTGATGAAAGGGAAAATTGTCTCAAATTCGCATAATTTAGAAGGAATTCACGTGGTTAATTATTCTAACCATGAAGGCGTTACAACTGAAAGAGGAGGCTATTTTTCTGTAAATGTTAGTGTTAATGATACTTTGCTTTTCAGTGCAATTCATTTAAAGGGTTACATGCATGTTGTAACTGAAGAAGATAAAACTAGAGAAATTTTCTTTGTTCCTATGGAGTCAAATACCAATTTGTTAGATGAAGTTACGGTTACTAAATATAAAAATGTTACTACAGAAAATTTAGGAATTATTCCAAGAGGAATGAAAAGTTACACGCCAGCAGAAAGAAGATTAAAACAAGCTGTAGGAGAAAATAGATATGCTTTAAGTTCGTCTGTATCATTTGATGGAATTTTAAATGCAATATCGGGTAGAACTGCTATGTTGAAGAAAGAGGTAGAGGTAGAGAAAAATGAGCGTTTAATTGATGATATTAAGTTTCATTATAATGAAGAGTTTATGATAAATAAACTTCATATAGAAGAAGATTATGTTGATGGATTTGTGTATTTTCTTTTAGATGAACAGGAGTTTTTAATTCCTTTTAAAGAAAAAAATAAAACCATGTGCGAATTTGTGTTGAGTAAATTGGGAACAAAGTTTTTAGAACTACAAAAAGCGAATACCAATGAAAAATAATTACATTATTATATTTTTATTTTTTCTTCAGCTCAGCTTTTCTCAAGAAAAAGAAAGAGAAATATTAGTAGGAAAAGTAGTTTCTGATTCTCTAGAGGTTGAAAATGTTACAATATTAAATTTAAGTTCAAATATTGGATCAGTTTCAGATTTTGATGGTAAATTTTCAATTAAAGCTAGAGCAGGTGATACATTAGTGTTTCAAGGGTTGTCGTTCGTTTCCAAAAAATATATTTTATTAGAAAGCGATTTTTTAATTAATGAATTCAAGGTTAAATTACAGGTAAAACTAAATGAACTCAACGAAATTGTTGTTACTCCAAATAGTTTAACGGGAAATTTAGCTGAAGATTCAAAAAAAATAAAAGTATATGTTCCAAATCTTGCAGGTATTGATTTTAGTAAACTCAGTTTTCCAGACGATCAATATTCTAAAGTTGCAAATCCATTAGAGAAAAGTGGTTTTAGTCCACTGACGGGTATTAATTTTAATAAGATTTTAGATTTATTTGATACTGCTGAAAAAAGAGAAAAAAGGAAAAAAATTAGAGCAGAAAATATTGCAAACGAGAAATGGTTAAGAGAGGTACAATCAGAATCTTTTTACGATCATTTGATGAAGCGTTATTCGCATAATTTTATTGTTGAAAATCTTAAAATTAAAAATGAAGACATTGTTTCTTTTATTGCTTTTGCGGATCCAGGTTCGTATCAACTTGCTGAATTTTTAAAATCTGAAAATGAATTAAAGTTTGTGGAATATCTTGTAGCAAAATCTTCTGAGTTTAATCGTAACAAATTAGAAGAAAATAATACTAATTTAAAATATGAAGACTAAAAAGCTATTTTTTGTATTGTTGTTTGTAGTTGCACTTTCATCTTTTGTGGGAGTTCACAAGTTTTATGTGTCGGTAACTCAAATTGATTTTAATCAAAAAAAGTCTCGAATTGAATTTACAACTCGAATTTTTATTGACGATTTAGAAAAAGCCTTAGATAAAAAATACAACACAAAATTAAATCTTGCTACAAAGCAAGAATCGGAAAAATCAAAAGAATACATCGAAAAATATCTTTTTGAAAAAATGTCGATTTCGATAAATAATAAAACTAGAAAACTAGTCTTTTTAGGTTCAGAATATGATAATGATGTGTTAATTTGTTATTTAAAGGTTGATTGTTCTGAGAAAATAGCTACTTTAGGCGTTTATAATTCTATTTTAACAGAATTATTTTCAGAACAACAAAATATTGTACATACTAATATAAATTCGGTTAAAAAAAGCTATTTGCTAACACAAACTGATAAAGAAACTAGAATAGATTACTAATAGAAAACTAATGAGAAAGAATCTTTTATTTTCTGCAATGACAATTGTTTTTTCAATAGTTTTATTTGCGCAAGAAAACAAAACAGAGGAGCCTAGAAAACCAGGTCATTACAACGAAAACAAATTTCGTCAGTTAAATGAAGAAATTATGGCTTCGCCAAATATGTATCGTTCAGCAAGTGGTGCTCCAGGTCCTGAGTATTATCAGCAAAAAGCAGATTACAAAATGAACCTTGAGCTGGATGATAAAAATGCTAAGCTTTATGGTTCAGAAACTATTACTTATCACAACAATGCTCCAGATAAGTTAGAATATTTGTGGTTGCAACTAGACCAAAATATGCGTGCACCTCAGTCTTTAACTCCGTTACAAGAAAGTCAAAGAATTTCACCTGCCTATACACCAGATAGATTTGCAAAACAATATATGGAAGAGCCATTTCAAGGTGGTTTTCATATCGATTATGTAAAAGATGCTAAAGGTAATGCCATGAGTTACACCATCAATCAAACGATGATGCGTATTAACCTTGCTCAGCCTTTAAAGCCAGGAGAAAAAGCCAGGAGAAAAAATAACATTTTCAATTAAATGGTGGTATAACATTAATAACTATAGAGTAGACGGTGGTCGTTCTGGTTATGAAGAATTTGAAGACGGAAACAGGTTGTACGTTATTGCACAGTTTTACCCAAGAATGGCTGTCTATAATGATGTTGAAGGATGGCAAAATATGCAGTTTTGGGGTAGAGGCGAGTTTGCTCTTCCGTTTGGTGACTTTGAAGTTGATATTACTGTCCCAGCAGATCATATAATGGAAGCAACAGGTGTTCTTCAAAACAGGAAAGAGGTTTTTTCTAAAGAGCAACTTAAACGTTGGGAATTAGCAGAGCGTACTTTCGATAAACCAGTTGTAATCGTAACTCAAGAAGAAGCTGAAGCGGCTGAGAAAGGTTTTTCAGATAAAAAGAAAACATGGAAGTTTAAAGCACAAAATGTTCGTGATTTTGGAATTTCAACATCTAGAAAATTTATTTTAGATGCCATGGCTGTTAATTTAAATACAAAAACTCCTATGGCAATTTCAATTTACCCTAAAGAAGCAAATCCACTTTGGGGAGAATATTCTACAAGAGCTGTTGCTCATACGTTAAAAACAATAAAGATGGTAAATATACCGATAGAGTAAAATACGGAATGTTAGGAGTTATTATCCACGAAGTGGGGCATAATTTCTTTCCTATGATTGTAAATTCCGATGAAAGACAATGGACTTGGATGGATGAGGGTTTAAATACATTTTTAGAATTCCAAGCAGAAAAAACTTTCGATCCAAACTTTCCTTTAGATAGAGGTCCTGCAGATAAAATTGTTCCTTATATGAAAGGTGACCAAAGTTTTATTGCGCCTATTATGAGTAATTCGGAAAATATTTTCCAATTTGGTAACAATGCTTATGGTAAGCCTGCAACTGGTTTAAATATTTTACGTGAAACTATAATGGGTCCAGAATTGTTTGATTTTGCTTTCAAAACTTATGCAAACCGTTGGAAATTTAAGCATCCAACACCTGAAGATTTCTTCAGAACTATGGAAGACGCTTCTGCGGTAGATTTAGATTGGTTTTGGAGAGGTTGGTTCTATTCAACTGATTATGTAGATTTAGGTGTAAAAGAGGTAAAACAATATTATGTTACACTTGAACCAACAGAAGAAATGAAGAATTTTGCTCAACGTAGAGGAAGGTTTTTAAGAGATATGGGGCCGTTTTTATATTTAGTAGACGAATCTAACAAAGAGTTTAATCCAGAAACTAAAAAAGCTTTCGAAGTTTCTGATGTTCAAATGTTAAATTATTATTTAGATAAGAATTTCACCAAAGAAGAAAGAAATGCTTTAAAAAGTCCAAAATACTTTTACGAAGTAGAATTTGAAAAATTAGGCGGAATGCCAATGCCTATAATTGCTGAAGTTCAGTTTGAAGATGGATCTAAAGAATTACATAAATTTCCAGCTCAAATTTGGAGAAGAAATAACGATACGGCAAAAAGAGTTTTTGCTTCAGATAAAAAAATTACAAAAATTCAATTGGATCCAAAATTAGAGACTGCAGATATTGATGTAGCTAATAATATGTGGCCAAAAGAAGAATTACCATCTAAGTTTGATGAACTTGATAAAAAATAAAAAAAGGCACTTGTTAAAGTGCCTTTTTTTATTCATTTGTATTATATCTTTGTACCTTTGTTTTAAAATTACAAATAATGTTTGGTGTAGGTTTTTCTGAATTAATTTTCATAGTTTTTATAATCTTAATGCTTTTTGGGTCGAAAGAAATTCCTAAAATAGCTCGATTTATGGGTAAAACAATGGTTCAAATTAAAAATGCGACAAACGAAATTAAATCTGAAATTACTAAAAGTGCTCAAGATAATGGTTTCGATATGAAAACATTAACTGGAGGTGTTTCAGAAGAAATTGCTAAAGCAAAGACGGAAATTAATAACGCTATTAATCCACTTAATCAAATAAATCCTTTAGAAGATATCACTTCTTCAATAGAAAAACCTATTAAAGATGTAAAAGAAGATATTGAAAATTTAACAGGACCCATTAAAAGACAAAACTAATTTTGGAGCAATTACTTTCACTAGATAAAAAAATATTTGTTTTCTTAAACGGATTAGGTTCTGCACAATATGATGCTTTATGGCTTTTTATTACCAAGCAACTACATTGGACACCTTTTTTTATTTTAGTATTATACTTTGTGCAAAAACAAATTGGCTGGAAAAAACTAGGAATTGTAGTTTTATTTATTGCTGCTTTAATAGCTTTTACAGATCAAATAACAAATGTTTTTAAATTTACTTTTGAACGTCTAAGACCATGTAAAGATTTAGAGATAAGCTCAATTATAAGAATTGTTAAATGCAGTAATACCTATAGTTTCTTTTCAGGTCACGCTTCTAATTCTATGGCAACCATGACATTTATTTTTCTGCTCATGAAACAAAATGGAAAAAACTTGTATTGGTTGTATATTTTTCCATTAGTTTTTGCTTACAGTAGAATTTATCTTGGGTTGCATTTTCCAAGTGATATCTTAACAGGTTACTTTTTCGGAATTTTATCAGGGACTTTGTTTTTTAAAATTTACCAAATTTTATCAAAGAAATATAATTGGTAATTTACAAAACCCTACTTACCGTTAAACCGTCTCTAATTGGTAATAAAACAGTTTCAACCCTAGGGTCGTCTTTTAGTAATTGATTGTACTCTAATAAAATTTTAGTCGATTTATCATTGGCTTTAACTTCGTCTAAAATTTTTCCACTCCACAAAACATTATCGCTTAATATAATACCACCTTTACTCATCATGGGCACAATCATATTAAAATAATTGATGTAGTTTTCCTTATCTGCATCAATAAATACTAAATCAAAGGTTTTATTTAATGTTGGAATTATTTCCAACGCATTTCCTAAGTGTTGTACAATTTGGTTTTTATATGAAGATGCTTCAAAATATTTTTTTTGAAAATCAAATAACTCTTCATTATTGTCAATAGTATCTAAAATACCATCTGAGGTTAAGCCTTCAGCTAAACAAAGTGCAGCATAACCAGTATAAGTACCTATTTCTAAAATATTTTTCGGATTTATAATTTTAGAAAGCATACTTAAAACTCTACCTTGAAAATGGCCACTTAACATACGTGGTTGTAAAATTTTCTGATGTGTTTCTTTGTTAAGTTGAGCTAGCAATTCGGGTTCGTTTTCTGAATGTGCAGCAACATAGTTTTCTAATTCTTCCGATATAAAATGCATGTTTATATTTTTTACAAAATTACAAATTCTCTTTTTTTACCTTCGCTTTATTTGGTATTTTTACATAAATTAAAAATTTATAAAAATGAGAAAAGCCTTTCTAGTTTTTACTATCACATCATTATCAATCATAGGAATTTTAGGATATGTAAATAGTAAATTTTTGTTATTACTTCTAATTTTTGTCCCCTTAATTTTAATGGGTTTCTTTGATATGTATCAGTCCAAGCATACCATTCGTAATAATTTTCCTTTATTAGGAAGGACGCGATATTTACTGGAAGAGTTAGGACCAGAATTTCGACAATATTTTATAGAAACAGATGCTGATGGTAAACCTTTTAATCGTTTGCAAAGAGGAATGATTTACCAGCGAAGTAAAAATGTTTCTTCAAATAAACCATTTGGAACACAATTAGATGTTTATGATACAGGTTATGAATGGATCAATCATAGTATGAATGCAATTTCATTTGATAAATTAGCAGAAAACCCCAGAATAAAGATTGGATCTTCTCAGTGTGCAAAACCTTATTACGCAAGTATGTTTAATATCAGTGCTATGAGTTACGGTTCACTTAGTAAAAATGCAGTTCAAGCATTAAATGCAGGAGCCAAAATGGGTGATTTTTTTCACAACACAGGTGAGGGTGGTTTGTCCCCTTATCATTTAGAAGGAGGAGATGTAGTTTGGAATATTGGAACAGGTTATTTTAGTACAAGAACTCCAGATGGTAAATTTTCTGTTGAAGAATTTAGTAAAAGAGCAACTTTAGACAATGTGAAAATGATCGAAATAAAGTTTTCACAAGGAGCAAAACCCGGTCACGGAGGAATTTTGCCAAAAGCTAAGGTTACCGATGAAATCGCAAATATTAGATTGGTTTCAAAAGGGCATGATATTATTTCGCCACCAAAACATTCCGCTTTTTCAACCCCATTAGAATTGATGGATTTTGTAAAATTATTACGTGAAAATTCAGGAGGAAAACCAATTGGAATGAAATTATGTGTTGGCAATAAATCAGAATTCATTGCCATTTGTAAAGCTATGGTGCAAACTCAAACATATCTCGATTTCATTACAGTAGATGGTGGTGAAGGAGGAACAGGTGCTGCTCCACCAGAATATTCTGATCATGTAGGTATGCCAATGCGTGATGCTATTGCATTCGTGTATGATTGTCTAAAAGGTTTTGGGTTAAAAGATGAAATTAAGATTATAGCTAGTGGAAAAGTTGTTTCTGGTTTTGATATTATTAGAGCATTATCGCTTGGTGCCGATTTGTGTAATTCGGCTCGTGGAATGATGATGGCATTAGGCTGTATTCAAGCTTTAGAGTGCCATGCTAATACTTGCCCAACAGGTGTTGCAACTCAAGATCCAGATTTAGTAAAAGGTTTGGTACCACAAGAGAAAAGTGTTCGTGTGGCGCAATATCAAAAAGAAACGGTTCACAGTGCATTAGAATTAATGGCTTCTGCTGGTTTGCATCATCCCGACGAGGTTACAAGAGATGTTGTAAGTACTCGTGTTGAAAGAAATGTTGTAGAAACTTTTGCACAAATTTTTCCAGAAATACCTAATGGATGTTTACTAAATGAACAAAGTGTGCCTGCTTCTTTTCTTTATTTTTGGAGAAAAGCTTCAGTTGAACGATTTTAACTTAAATTTGCACCATGCAAACTGAAAAGAAAGATATTCGAAATTTTGTAATCAATCATATCAAAGTAGATACGATGCAACGAAGTGAAGACGGAACGGTTAAAAATGCAGTTCGTTTGCATGATGATTTAATTGTAGAGTCGGTTTTAATACCTACAGAAACTAGAACTACAGCTTGTGTGTCGAGTCAGGTGGGTTGTAGTTTAGATTGCGAATTTTGCGCTACAGCTCGTTTAAAAAGAATGCGAAATCTTCAACCAGATGAAATTTACGATCAGGTTGCAGCAATAGATAATGAAAGTCGTTTGTATTATGACCGACCTTTATCAAACATTGTTTTCATGGGCATGGGCGAACCTTTGATGAATTATCCAAATGTGATGAAAGCGATTGAAAAAATTACATCACCAGAAGGGTTAGGTATGTCGCCTAAAAGGATTACTGTTTCAACATCTGGAGTTTCAAAAATGATTAAGAAAATGGCCGATGATGAGGTGAAATTCAAATTAGCAGTTTCGTTACATTCAGCAATTGAAGAAATTCGAAATGAAATTATGCCATTTACCAAGAGTTTTCCATTACCAGAATTGCGTGAAGCATTAGAATATTGGTACAAAAAGACAAAAAGTAAAGTTACCTATGAATATGTCGTTTGGAAAGGAATTAACGATGATAAAAAATCAATAGATGCCTTGGTGAAATTTTGTAAATACGTTCCTTGTAAAGTAAATTTAATCGAATATAACCCTATTGATGATGGGATGTTCCAACAAGCCTCAAACGAAGCTATTGAAAATTATATAACTGCATTAGAGAAAAATAATATAGTTGTAAAAGTAAGACGAAGTAGAGGAAAAGATATTGATGCTGCTTGCGGACAATTAGCAAATAAGTCGTAGTTTTTTTCTGAAATTTACTTACTTTTGAATCCACAATGAAAATCGTTGAGCAAATAAAACAGCCTATTTCTGATGAAATGGAACTTTTTGAAAATAAGTTCCGCGAATCGATGTCTACAAAAGTGGCTTTGCTTAACAGAATTACGCATTACATTGTAAACCGAAAAGGAAAACAAATGCGACCAATGTTTGTTTTTCTTACTGCAAAAATGGTTTCTGGCGGAACAGTTAACGAAAGAACGTATCGTGGCGCTTCAGTAATCGAATTAATTCACACGGCAACTTTAGTACATGATGATGTAGTTGATGATAGTTATAAAAGAAGAGGTTTCTTCTCTATTAATGCACTTTGGAAAAATAAAATTGCAGTTTTAGTTGGCGATTATTTATTATCGAAAGGGTTATTGCTTTCTATTGATAATAATGATTTCGATTTGCTTAAAATCATATCAGTAGCTGTTCGTGAAATGAGCGAAGGTGAATTGCTACAAATTGAAAAAGCTCGTCGTTTAGATATTACCGAAGATATTTATTACGAAATCATCCGTCAAAAAACAGCTACTTTAATTGCGGCTTGTTGTTCTTTAGGAGC
>JACXVH010000131.1 GCA_014763515.1 Flavobacteriaceae bacterium | reverse complement strand
TGCTAGGTTAATTCTAATCGAGTCTTACTCTCTTAAATTTTGTATGCTGTCAATCCAATATGTCTATGAACGTATTCTTCTGTGTCTTTCGCTATTCTTTCGTTTAGCGGATGCAAAAGTACAACTTCTTTTTTAACTCGCAAATATTTTTGAAACTTTTTTTTATTTTTTTTCAAACCTATTTTTTTGTCATTTTTCTAAAAGAACTTCCTCGTTTTACTTCACTAAATACTATCTTTAAATTATATTTAGTAAGCTTGTCTAACGACTCATTTGCGGACGGCAAAGATACTATCTTTACTTCTTACAAACCAAATCTTTTTTAAACTTTTTTTTTAAAAATTTTTTAATCCGTTTTTCAGTATTTCTATGAACTCTTTGCCTTATCAAAGCGGGTGCAAAAGTAGAACTCTTTTCCGTATTCGCAAACTTTTTATAACCTTTTTTTATCCTTTTTTGCAAAGTTTTTTTCTTACCACTGAATTACAATAACTTACAAAAAAACTTTTTTTTACCTTTTTTTTATAACACCTCTATAAAGCCTTTTTAATACTATAAAATAATTAGTAGCTCTACTATAATATATATAAAGGATTTTTTACGAGCGCTTTTTTAGCCCCGATGGAAATGACATCCTTTTTTTAACCCAAAAAAAGCTCTTAACACAAAATGTCTAATTCTAAAACTGTCGTTTAAGCCTAAAAAAAGACCAAATAAAAAAAGATATAATGAACAGAGCCTAAAAAAAGACCAAATAAAAAAAGATATAATGAACAGCGGGTACAATTTCACTATGAAAAAATATAAATGTGCTGCTTAAAAATGAAAATTAATCGAATCGGATAACTTTTACCGGTGATATCTTCGTAATAATATATGAAGGAATTATTAATACCATTATACTTATTAATATAGTACCTATGTTTAATACTATTATATAAGGTCTCTTATACCTTTATATATACTTATATAATATTGTATGTGATTTTGTAATGTTATATATTTGCACCTCTAATTTAAATATGATGATTAAGATAACTTTACCAGACGGTTCGGTTAAAGAGTTTGCACAAGGTGTAACACCGATGGATGTCGCTTTAAGTATAAGCGAAGGTTTAGCTAGAAATGTAATTTCAGCTTCTTTTAATGGTACAACCATTGAAACCTCTACTCCATTGACCACAGATGGTACACTTATATTATATACATGGAATGATGATGAAGGTAAAAAAGCTTTCTGGCATTCAACCTCTCACGTAATGGCTCAGGCTATTGAAGAAAAATATCCAAATGCTAAATTAACTTTGGGACCAGCTATTGCAAATGGTTTTTACTATGACGTTGATTTTGGTGATGAAAAATTAGAAGATGGAACCATTACTTTTTGTGATCATTCTAACTTCTTCGATTTATGTCGTGGTGGACATATTCCAAATACTGGAATTATTAAAGCCATGAAAATTCTTTCTGTTGCTGGTGCTTACTGGAGAGGTGATGAAAAGAACAAGCAGTTAACTCGTGTTTACGGTATTTCATTTCCAAAACAAAAAGACTTAACTGAATATCTTCAATTATTAGAAGAAGCAAAAAAACGTGATCATAGAAGATTAGGAAAAGAATTAGAATTATTTCATTTTTCACAAAAAGTTGGTCAAGGTTTACCTTTATGGTTACCAAAAGGAGCTGCTTTACGTGATCGTCTAGAGCAATTTTTGAAAAAAGCTCAAAAAAAAGCGGGTTACGAGCAAGTAGTTACTCCTCATATTGGTCAAAAAGAATTGTATGTAACTTCTGGTCACTACGCAAAATATGGTGCCGATAGTTTTCAACCTATTCATACGCCTGCGGAAGGTGAAGAGTTTTTATTAAAACCTATGAACTGCCCGCACCACTGTGAGATTTACAATGCTAAGCCTTGGTCATATAAAGATTTACCAAAACGTTATGCAGAATTTGGAACAGTTTATAGATATGAGCAATCAGGAGAATTACATGGTTTAACTCGTGTAAGAGGTTTTACTCAAGATGACGCACATATTTTTTGTACACCAGATCAATTGGATGCTGAATTTAAAAATGTAATTGATTTAGTATTATATGTATTTGGATCATTAGGATTTGAAAACTTTACAGCTCAAGTTTCCGTTAGAGATTTAGACAATCCTGACAAATATATAGGTAGCGTTGAAAACTGGGAGAAAGCAGAAAATGCAATTATTAGTGCTGCTCGTGATAAAGGATTAAATTATGTAATTGAAGCTGGTGAAGCTGCTTTCTATGGACCAAAACTTGACTTCATGGTTAAGGATGCGTTAGGAAGAAGTTGGCAATTAGGAACCATACAGGTTGATTATAATTTACCTGAGCGTTTTGATTTAACTTATAAAGGAAGTGATAACGAATTACACCGTCCGGTTATGATTCACAGAGCTCCTTTTGGAAGTATGGAACGATTTGTAGCAATTTTACTAGAACATACAGCAGGAAATTTCCCAATTTGGCTCATGCCAGAGCAAGCTATTATCTTGTCTTTGAGTGAGAAATATGAAAATTATGCTCAAAAAGTTTTAAATTTGCTAGAAAATCACGAAATTCGCGCCCAAATTGACAATAGAAACGAGACTATTGGGAAAAAAATTCGTGATGCTGAAGTTCAAAAATTCCCATTCATGCTGATTGTAGGTGAAGAAGAAGAAAAAAATGGAACCATTTCGGTGAGACGTCATGGTGATGCTGGTAAGTCAAATCAAAGCATGACGATTGAAGAATTTTCTCAATTGATTCAAGAAGAAATTGATAAAACATTGAAACAATTTTAAGTTTAACTAAAATTTTATAGCCATAGCAATTAGAAACAACAAAAGAGGTTTTCAACCTAGAGAAGAAAAAAAAGATGCGCACAGAATTAATGAAAATATTCGTGTGCCAGAGGTTCGTCTTGTAGGCGATAATGTTGAACAAGGTGTTTATAAAACATCTGAAGCCAAAAGAATGGCTGAAGAATTAGAGCTTGATTTAGTAGAGATTTCTCCTAATGCTGCTCCGCCTGTTTGTAAGATTATGGACTATGGGAAGTTTTTGTATCAACAAAAAAAGCGCGATAAAGAGCTAAAAGCAAAATCTACCCAAATAGTTATAAAAGAAATTCGTTTTGGTCCTCAAACAGACGAACACGATTATGAATTTAAAAAGAAGAATGCAATTAAATTTTTGAGCGATGGTGCAAAATTAAAAGCATTTGTATTTTTCAAAGGACGTTCAATCATTTATAAAGAGCAAGGACAAATTTTATTATTACGTTTAGCTCAAGACTTAGAAGAATACGGTAAAGTAGAAAACATGCCTGTTCTTGAAGGAAAAAGAATGATTATGTACATTGCTCCTAAAAAGAAAGCAAAATAATTGAAATTCTGAATCAATTTCAGAAAGACAAAAAAATAATAAGTAAGATAAGTTAATAAAAAGGAAGAAAATGCCTAAAATGAAAACTAAATCTGGAGCTAAAAAACGCTTTGTTGTTACAGGTTCTGGAAAAATTAAAAGAAAGCACGCTTACAAAAGTCACATCTTAACTAAGAAGACTAAAAAACGTAAATTAGCTTTAACTCACTCTGCTTTAGTTCACAAAGCTGACGAAAGAAGTGTGAAAGAACAATTAAGATTAGTATAATTCTAATCTCGGTTTTTTAAAAATTAATAATAACCCTGGAGTGGGCAACTGATGTACAAAGTACAAAGTTAAAAGTGAAAAGTTTCCGCCTTACTACAAAAAATTAAAAGATTATGCCTAGATCAGTAAATCATGTTGCTTCAAGAGCAAGAAGAAAAAAAGTTTTAAAACAAGCCAAAGGTTACTTTGGAAGACGTAAAAACGTTTGGACAGTAGCTAAAAACGCGGTAGAAAAAGCGATGACTTATGCTTACCGCGATAGAAAGCAAAAGAAAAGAAATTTCCGTTCATTATGGATTATGCGTATTAACGCTGGTGCAAGATTACACGGAATGAGCTATTCTCAATTCATGGGGAAAGTAAAAGCTAACAACATTGAATTAAACCGTAAGGTTTTAGCAGATTTAGCAATGAACCACCCTGAAGCTTTTGCTGCTATTGTTAATAAAGTTAAATAATAATAAACGTTTGTCTAACCGTTTATCTTACTTATAAAAAAAGCCACTCAATCGAGTGGCTTTTTTATTTTTACTTCAATAAAGATGTCTTTTGTAAAAAATAGCTTTTCTTATAAAAAGACACCCAAATAAATTTTTTCCTACAATTAAAACATTTAAAATAATTTAAAGATGGGAAAAAACTTGAAATAGAAACATTATTTTTTCTACTTCTTGAACATTTAGGACAAGACATTTTTTATAGTTTTAACAATCGAATATATCTTATTTTACCAATATTTCAAACATTTTTTTACAAATTAATACTTTTAAGTTGAAAATACCACTAAATAATTAATTTACGTTTTTAATTTTTTCTTTTTTGCAGCCGGAAATAACACATTATTTAAGATTAAACGATAACCAGGAGAGTTAGGATGCAAATCTAAAACTGTAGGTGCGTCACCTACTCTGTGTTGATAATCTTCGGGGTCGTGACCACCATAAAAAGTGAACATTCCTTTACCTATTGTTCCATGAATGTATCTTGCTTCACCATTAATTTTACATTCGCCTAATCTAAGAATATTACTTTTAATTTTATCACCATTAAAAGCCGTGGTTTGCCCCATAAAACCTTTTACTAATTGTGTATGATTTTGACACAACATAGTGGGAATGGGATCCCATTTAGCTGAAAAATCCATTAAAGAAAAATAATCTTGTTCAAAGGGTACTCGTTTATTTTGTCGGTCATTTGTAGTATCTATATCGGAAAACTCATAAACAGTCGGACTTTTTTCTAGATTAAAATTTTTAAATGCAAAAGTATTGTTATAATCAATTTTTTCTTGATAATTAGCTTCACTTGGATCTCCATCAAACATAGGTTCACAAATATCAACACCTTCCGCAGAAAGCGCAATATCAAAACTATCGGTCGCAGAACACATGGCAAACATAAAACCGCCTCCTATAACGTAATCTCTAATTTTTTTTGAAACAGCTAATTTTTCTTCTGAAACTTTATTGTAACCAAGTTTTTTTGCTAATTCTTCCGCTTGCATTTTTTGTTCAATATACCATGGAGCATTTTTATAAGCTCCGAAAAACTTTCCATATTGTCCTGTAAAATCTTCATGATGTAAGTGTAACCATTCATATAATAATAATTGATCACTTAAAACTTCTTCATCGTAAATTTCTGTATATGGAATTTCAGCATAAGTTAAAACCATTGTTACAGCATCATCCCAAGGTTGTTTTCCTTTAGGTGTATATACCGCTATTTTTGGTGCTTTTTCTAAAACAACCGATTCCATATTTTGAGATGGACTACTAATTTCATTTAAGATTGAAGCCGTTTCTCCATCAGAAATAATTTCAAATGTAACACCTCTAATCTTACATTCTTTTCTTATTTCCTCACTATCGGGCATTAAAAAGGAACCTCCTCTATAATTAAGAAGCCAATTTACTTTATAATCTTTTGTAAGTGCCCAATAAGTTATACCGTAAGCTTTTAAATGGTTTTGTTGCCCTTCAGCATCCATCGGTAATAAAATAGAATTAGCTTTTACAAAAAAAGTAACGAAAAAAAATATTAGAGCTTTCAATTTCATAGTTATCAAAGATAAACAATTGAATTTGTCTTATAAAATAAAAAATCCCGAAAAAATCGGGATTATATTTTAAAAAGGAACATCAGAATTATCATCAAAATTAGAATTCATAGAACTACCAAAGGCTTCGTTAGGAGAAGGCAAAGTCGATGGATTGAAAGGCATATCATCAACATTCATTTTTGAAGGAAATGCATCAAATGGAGTTCCAAAATCATCTAAATTATCAAACTTACCTAAACTTCCTATAAATTTCAAACGAATATTATCTAA
>JACXVH010000130.1 GCA_014763515.1 Flavobacteriaceae bacterium | reverse complement strand
CCAGTACATTCTGCAGTACGAATTATAGCACCAAAGTTTCGAGCATCTGAAACACCATCTAAAACAATGAAAAGAGGAGTTTTTCCTTTGTCTAATAAAGTTGAAATTACTTCATCTAAATCAGTAAATGAAATTGGAGAAATGGTTGCAACAGCACCTTGATGGTTTCGATCGCCTAATCGGTTTATTTTTTCAACTGGAACTTGCGAATAATTAATATTGTGTTCTTTTAAAACTTTTAATAGTTCTCGCATTAATTCTCCATGAGAATCTTTTTGAATAAACACTTTATCAATTTCTTTTCCAGCATGAATTGCTTCGATAATGGCTCTAATTCCAAAAATTTGTTGCATTTTTTCCATTTTGCAAATTTAGATGTTTAAAGTTTAAAAGTTTAAAAGTTTAAAGTTTTTTTCGTTTCAAGAATGCGAATAGTTGAAATATAGCCCTGATGGGAGCGGCACCTTGTATAACGTACAGCAGGAAAATGAATTG
Organism: Flavobacteriaceae bacterium; assembly: GCA_014763515.1. Lineage (GTDB taxonomy): Bacteria > Bacteroidota > Bacteroidia > Flavobacteriales > Flavobacteriaceae > Flavobacterium. The sequence goes on along the minus strand of JACXVH010000130.1, from coordinate 4,147 downwards.
CAAATAAGCCTTTTAATGCGCTTCTAGAAATTTGTTTTAAAGCTAATTTGAATAATAGAGTTAGAAAGTTTTATAGCTTGATCATCGGTACTTCCGTTTGCATAAACAAGTTTAAAAAGCCCATTTTGTGTAAGCATTCCGAAACCAAAACCTAAGCCTAATAATCCGCCTTGTAAATTGGTTGTTTTATCTTGAAAATAGCCATAATCAGTTATAGAATGTACATATAAGTTGGGCGTTAATAGATAGCGATATTCGGTAAAAATCCCTGAAAAGAAACTAGCTTGTAAAGTGTTTTCTCTAAATCCTCGAATGGAATTAATTCCGCCAAAACGATACAATTCGTTAATGACATAGTTTTGACTGTCGAGATAATAGGATTGGTTTTTTACAAAAACTTGATTTTTTTCGTTTAAATATACGAGATGACTTGCATTAATTTCAGCAAAAAATTGGTTGGTATTTATTGCGGTTAATGTTCGTTTCCCTATTCCAACTTTTGCCAATAAAATTGTTTTTTCGGGAAATAAAAAATCGGAAACATTACGTTTTAAATAGTCGAAACTAAGTGTGTAAAAAGTACTTTTAAAATCATTAAGACTTATAGCGTTTAAGTTTTGAATGTCTACTGAATTTATGGTTTGGTAACCCAAAAATACTTTTCGATTATAACTAAAATAGTAACCCGCTTCAAGGTTAAGTTGGGTATTTTGAAAAGTACTATCTTGTTTAAATATTTTTAAATTTCCTTTGGCTCCAAAAGGTGTTTTAAACCAATATGGTATCTCAATTCCGAGATTAAATGAAGTTTGTTTACTTCCATCATTTCGCCAATATAAATTAAATTTTTCACCAGAATTTAAAATGTTGATTAAATTCAAATCGAGGTAACCGTTGAATGTTAATTTGGTGTTTTTTTCATCGTTTGCAAAACCAATAAAACCATCAAATTTATTTGGTTTAGTTCTTTCTAAATAGGTATAAATTTTTGTCGAATCTTTTGTAAATAAGATTTCGGGCGATTTTGTTTCAGTTACAAATGGAAATTCTTCAATATCTCTCGATACTTCGTTTACTAATTCTTGATTAAAGGTTCTATTACGGAGTTTTCTTTTCCAATTTTGTTTAATGTTTTGCGGAAATTTATTGTAACCTAAAACAACAATGTCGTCAAGTTTTCTTTTTTGGTTAAGATTTAAGGATAACTCACATAAAATTATAGTTCCATTTACTTTTTGATTAATTAGTTTTAGCTTCGATAAAGCATAACCGCTCGCTTCTAAAAGTTTTAATTTTGTATTCATCCAGTTTTCTACGTCACCTGGCAAAATTGAAATGGAGTCTTCAGTTATTTTCAAAATCTCTTTATCATTTTCAGAAATTTTATGGGTACCGATTACTAATTTAGAAATTCGATTACCTAAATGATATTGAAAAACAAACGAACTGTCGTTTACTTTTTTTTGTGAACTGAGTTCAAAATTAAAATGACCTGCTGCAAATAATGAATTTTCAAATGTTTTTTGAGTTTCTAAAATTTGAGCAACATTTTCATGTTTTTTTGGATAACCAATACTGTCGATTATATGATTTTCGTCTTCATTTTTTCCTTCAATATTTAAATAGAAATTTTGGGCAAATGTAACTGCCGATATAAAAAAAAGAAAAACTAGAAATTTTGATTTCATAATGTAAATAAACGAAAACTTTGATGATATCATATAAAAAAAGCACCCAAAGGTGCTTTTTAACGTAACGTAACTTCAAAAAAATTAATTTTTTATCAAGCGTTTTGTAAATGATTTATTGTCTTTTGTGGCTTTTACAAGATATAATCCGTTTTGTAAAGAAGAAATATTCATTGCAGTATCAGAAAGTACCGATTTAAAATCTAATACTTTTTGACCTGTTAATGTGAAAATTTCTATTGAATCCATTCCTTCAGACATGAAAATTTCTGTATTTGATGGGTTAGGATATAAGTTAATTTTAGATTCATCTAAAAATGTATCATTACTTAAAGTTGATGGTTGGTTACCAAAAATTCTAAATTGACCTGATGCAATAGCTATTTGTGCACTAGTACTTGTTACAACATAAGGAGTATTATCCATTAAATCATACCAAGTTCCTGTGTAAGGAAAATCAGGTGTAACATTTTGATTAGCAACTGAAAAGTTTGCTAAGATGACTACATTTTTTAAACTTGTTGAAGGTAAACTATTGTCGTAAACATATACACGTTGTCTGATGTTGTTTCCATCAGGACTAATTGCATAACTTCCGTTGAATACTGGTTCAGTGGTTTTTAATTCTATAAATCGAGAATACTTTTGATAAATAGATCCACGCACAGGATCAGCTAACCAGTTTTCAACCCATTGTGGTTGTGGTTTTGTGTCTAGCTTACAATCTCCTGGTGTAGCATCAGAATCAGAATTTACTGTTCCATTGTTACAAGTAAATATGGAATCGTCCATTCCTAATTCTTGAAAATGCCAAATCATTTTAGGACCAGGAACTAAAATACTCACAGCTCCTATTGAAGCCATTCTGTTTAGAGCATTAGTTAAATTTCCAGCTACTGGAAATGAACCGCCTCCATTTCCATAAGTAACAGCTTCATACATTAATCTATCTTTATCGTGACTTTCAGGGTATCCCATTAATCTTTTTCCAGAGAATCCTCTACTTACATGTCCAATACTAGAAATATCAGCTCCTGTAGAAAAGCCTTGTGCTAATTGTTTATAAGGATAGAAAATTTCGCCCCATAACATTATCCCTTTTCCTTCAGCATATCTGTAATTTGCCCATTCTGTTTCTTCGTTTGCCGAACCACCTGTTCCTAAATGTTCAAAAATAACATATTGATCGTTATCTAAAGACCATTGGTAATCAGCATATTCTTTTAAAACAGCAACTCTATCAGCTTGATAGTTATTAGTACAAGCATCGTCACCGCCAGAACAATTTTGAGTGAAACCTTTGGTTAAATCCCAACGGAAACCATCAATTTTAAAATCTTGTACCCAATGTTTAAGGGTTCTTTTTACGTACTCTTTAGTATGTGTAGATTGATGATTAAAATCTTCTCCAACACTATAACTATGTCTTGCAGAAGTATTAAAATATGGATTATCTGTATTTGGTCCACCCCAACCATCACCATCAGGATCATTCATCCACATACGAACCATAGGGTTTCTTCCAAATGCGTGGTTAAAGGCAATATCTAAAATTACAGCGATTCCATTTTGATGGCATAGATCAACTAATTCACGAAGTTTATCTTCGGTTCCATAGAATTTGTCTAAAGCCATATGATAAGCAGTGTTATAACCCCAACTTTCATTGCCTTCAAATTCCATTACCGGCATTAATTCGATGGCATTGATTCCTAAATTTTTAAAATAATCTATTTTGTCAATTACATCTTGATAATTTCTATTCGTATCAAAATCACGAATTAGAAGTTCATATACTACTAAATTATCTTTATTTGGTTTTGTAAAGTTGGAAACTTGCCAATTGTATGGAGTTTGGCCTGTTTGTAAAACAGTTACTTCTCTTTCTTGGCCAGAAGGATATGCATAAGTAGTATTTAAATTAGGAAATGAAGCAGCTGAGATCCATGGATCATCATAAGGTGAAAGTACTAACGTTGAACAAGGATCAGCAGTTTTTACCATAGCTTGAGAATTTGCTGTAGGAGTTTGATCTACCACCCAATATTGATAAGTATAAACTTGTCCGGCTGTTAATCCAGTTAATTCTAACCAAAATTTAGAAGAAGATGGATCTTTTTTCATTGCATAAGCAGCAGTTGGTTGCCAATTGTTAAAAGAGCCTGCTACATAAACAAAATCTTTTCCAGGTGCATTCAATACTAAAGTAGCCTTTGTGTTATCAGAAGAATTATAGTTAATACCTAAATCTAAACCATTTGGCAAAGCTTCTGAAACTGTCGTTGGATTAACAACAACATTAAAATATTTTGAAAAAGTTTGTCCACCAAGAGTTACTTGTAGTTCATATGATTTATTTACAGTAATATTAGTATCTGAATAAGAATATGAATTTCCTGTAAATGTATTTATTGATGAACCATTTGCAATTAAATTGTAGTTTGCGTTTCCACCTGTAT
>JACXVH010000129.1 GCA_014763515.1 Flavobacteriaceae bacterium | reverse complement strand
AAATTGTTGGGCTAAAGGCAATCCTAACCAACCACAACCTAATATGGAAATCTTTTTTCTTTCTTCTTTCATCTTTACTCTTAAAACTAACTATCCTTTTTAACCAAAACATATCCATCATTCTCAATTGCCATATAACCTTGGTCGTATAAGAAATAATAAGTATTTCCGTTTTTGGTTTCATAAACTGAAGTTACAAATTCAAAATCGAAACCTTTTGCTAGTAATTTTGTTCTTGTGGTTTTGGTTTTACTTTCAGGATTTAATTCACAAAGTATGCGGTAATTTTTACGCAGTTTATTATTAATGTTACGCATTAAATTGTTTTGGTCTTTGTTCATTTTATTATTGTAGGCATTTCGGCATGCATCGCTGCAGTACTTCTTGTCTTCGCGACCTACAATTTTATCGCCACATTCTAAACAGGTTTTACTCATTTCTATTTCTTAAAATTAAAAATTAATTCTTCTCCACTTTCTTCCATTAACACATAAACAATCATGTGATTGTCATCAATTTTTTCATAGGTGACTTTGTCAAAATAGAATTTATTGCCATCTATTTTAACCAATCGGAAACTTTCTTTTTCATCTTGTTTTTCCCAACCTTTTAATTCTTTATCAAAGTGTTTTAGCTCTAAAACTAAACTTTTATCTTTTTCAACAATGTGTCCAATTTCATAAAAGAAAACCTCATTGCCATTCCACATTTTAATTTCCATAAAGCCAAGCAATTTCGTTTAAGGAAGCCTTTGGAGAACCTTTTTCATCATTATAATGTAAGGTGTTTTGCGCTTTGCAAGACCATGTAAGTAATGTTAGCGCTATTAGTAATAAAAATTGTTTCATATATTTAATTATTAGACACTTCGATTTTGCTCAGTGTGACAATTATTATTTAAGTTTCTTCAATTTATACAAATCGTGTCTTCTGTCTTTCATAACTTGAACACTACCATGTTCGTGTAATTCTTTTAACAAATCTAAGTCGACATCAACAATTAAGGTCATTTCGGTATTTGGAGTTGCTTCCGCTTTAATTCCGTTACTTGGAAATGCAAAATCAGATGGTGTAAAAACAGCAGCTTGTGCATACTGAATATCCATGTTGTTTACTTTCGGTAAATTACCAACACAACCAGCTACAGCAACATAACATTCATTCTCAATGGCTCTGGCTTGTGCACAATGTTTCACTCTTGTATATCCGTTTTGCGTATCGGTTAAGAATGGAACAAACAAGATATTCATGCCTTGATCTGCCATTAAACGCGATAATTCTGGGAACTCAACATCATAACAAATCACAACACCAATTTTACCACAATCGGTATCAAATGTTTGAATGGTGTCGCCACCTGTAATTCCCCAATGGAAAACTTCGTTTGGTGTAATGTGAATTTTACGATACATTTCGCTTGTTCCATCTCTACGACATAAAAAACCAACATTATACACATGTCCGTTTTCCAAATAGGGCATACTTCCTGTTATAATATTGATGTTATAAGAAATAGCAAATTCTTGCATTTTTTTATGAATGGCATCTGTATATTTTGCGAGTTCTTTTATTGCTTCTGCTTCAGAAAGATGATTGTAATCAGCCATTAAGGGTGCTGTAAATAATTCGGGAAATAAAGCAAAATCACTACCACGCATTTGCCATTGGATCAAACCTAAACGAATTACACTTTTTTCGACATTAATTAATTTTTTATTTTCTTCATAATAGATGTTGTTCCAATCTAATAAAACAGCAAACTCTTGTGAGCTTCTATCACCTTGTAAATAATTTCTCATCACTCTTACAGGATAAAAGTCATTACTTAGTTGAAAACTTAATACTGGGTCATATATTTCTTTCTTTTTTACTTTTTCTATGTATTCTTTAGGTGAAATTTCTTTAGCATGTTTCACATAATTAGGAATTCTTCCTGCAAAAACAATAGCTTTTAAGTTTAATTGTTCACACAACTCTTTTCGAGCATCATATAAACGACGCCCTAATCGTAATCCACGATATTTTGGATGTACAAAAACGTCAATTCCATATAAAATTTCGCCTTCTTCATCATGAGTAGAAAAGGTATAATTTCCGGTAATATCTTTATAATTATGAAGTTTGTATGCGGTTTTTTCAGTAACAATTATCGAAAGAGCAGAACCTACAACAACACCATCGGCAACAATAACAACTTGCCCTTCTGGAAAAGTTTTGAGTAATTTTTCAATATGTTTTTCATCCCAATAGGAATTTTCCATATCAGGATACGCTTCAATCATTGATTTTTTAAGCTGTTTGTAATCTTCGATTTGTAAATTTCGTAATTCTACTTTTTCAATTTTCTGGTGCATAAATATTTGATTAATGAATTTTTTATCCGTTTACAAATGGTTACAAATATTTACAACCGAAATTAATTAGATAATAACCGAATAAAGTTTTGGAAGTGTTAAATCTTTGCATCGTCAAACTGAAGGAACAAGTTTAAGTTCAATCGATAAGACACATACATTTTAATTAATATAAACATTTTAAATTTTTACACGCCATGAAAAACAAAGTACAATTAATCGGACACGTAGGTCAAGAACCTGAAATTAAAACAGTAAACAACAAAAAAGTAGCCAACTTAACTATCGCTACAAATGATTATTATTACAATGAAAAAGGATATAAAGTAGAACAAACCGAATGGCATAAAGTTACCGCTTGGGGAAAACCAGCAGAAATTATTGAAAAATTTGTTACTAAAGGAAAAGAAATTGCTGTAGAAGGTAAATTAACTCATAGAAGTTTTGACGATAAAGACGGTAATAAACGTTATGTCACAGAAGTTTTGGTAAATGAAATTATGCTATTAGGGAAGTAAAATTAGGGGCGAAAGTCCCTTTTTTTGTTATTTATCAACACTAAAACGTTTTCGTAAAGATTTCATTTTTTTATTTAAAAACCAATATGTTAACTTTATTTTAAATAATTATTAAAGATATGGTTAAAAAATTGAAATATTGCATTTTTTTGATTATTGTTTTAGTTGTTTCAAAGATTAATGCTCAAGTAGGAATCAATACAATCACGCCCTTAAGTACATTAGATATTAACGGAAATGTTTCTTTAAAGGTTATGACGTTAAATGGTACTAATACTGGAGGCGGAGGTGCGGCAACTTTAATTAATGATGGAGTATACATTTCGGTTCGACCTTTAGCTGCAGATGATAAATTTCAATTACCAGATCCAACACTTTTTCCGGGGAGAATTTATATTATTAGAAATATTCAAAACTCGGTTACTGCACAATTAACGACTACCTCTGGAATGCTTTTTCCTAAGAATTCCACAACAGGTAGTTCAAATTTGTATATGCATGAAGGAAATTTGAGGACTGTTATTGTAATAAGTGATGGTTTTAACTGGACTTACATGAATTAAAAAAGAGAAGTTTTCACTTCTCTTTTTTTAATATTAAAACCAAGGTCTTTTATTTACTTGATACGTTTCGTAAAATTCGGCATCTGATTTTGTAAGGTAAATAATTCCTTCAATAAAAGGAATTATACCAAGAACACCACAGCTAATGAGTGATAAGATAATCTAGATGGCACCCTCTTTTGTATAGCCTAAAATAAATTTGTGTACCCCAATACCACCAATTAATATTGCACAAATACCTGCAACAATTTTTTTGTTTTCTTGAGGTGGGTTATTCCAAGTTTCTGTTTGTCTAGTTGTTTCCATTTTTGATTTTTTATATAGTTTATTGATTGGTTATAAATATAATAATTTATTTCAAAGAAGTATCAACAGGTTCCCAAAGTTCAATTTTATTTCCTTCAGGATCTATAATCCAAGCAAACTTTCCATATTCATAAGTCTCCATTTCACCAACAATTGTTACACCTTCTTCTTTCAATTTTTCTAAAAGCCATTCTAAATTTTCCACTCTAAAGTTTTGCATAAATGCCTTTTCAGAAGGTTTAAAGTAAGAAGTGTCTTCTTTAAAAGGACTCCATTGTGTAGAACATTTGTTACCATTTTCATCTTTCCACCAAAATGTTGCTCCATAATTATTAGTATCTAATCCTAGATGGTTAGCGTACCAATTTCTAATTTCTTCAGGGTTTTGACATTTGAAGAATAAACCACCAATTCCTGTAACTCTTTTAGGTTCTTTTTCGTTCATAATTATGAAATATAAAGTTGTTTTATTTTGTCAACTATAGTTTGGGCTAATTTTTCATGACTTTCAAATGTCCAGCCTCCAATATGTGGTGTAAGTAAAACATTATCTACATTACGAAGATATTCAAAGTCGGGATTTTTACCTTCTTCGTCGAATAAGTTTTCAAATGATAATTTTTCATATTCTAAAACATCTAGCCCTGCACCTAATATTTTTTTTGTTTGTAGAGCTATTACTAAATCTTTGGTAACAACACATTTTCCTCGTGCTAAATTTAACAACCAAAAAGGTTTTAAAAATTGATTAATAAAGGTAGCATTCACCATTTTATCAGTTTCTTTAGTCCAAGGAACATGTAAACTTAAAACATCTGCTTCTCGTTGTAATTCTTGTAAAGAAACTTGAATGGCATTTTCATCGCCAACATTAGATAAAATATCATAGCATAGAACTTTTACATCAAAACCTCTAAGTTTTTTTGCAAAAGCTTTACCCATATTTCCGTAACCTATAATCCCTACCGTTTTACCGTCTAATTCGTGACCTCTGTTAGCTTCTCGTTGCCATAATCCGTTTTTGACTTCCTTATCTGCTTTATTTAAATTGTTAAATAACGATAATAGCATCCCAAGAGCATGTTCCCCTACTGCGTTTCTATTTCCTTCTGGAGCGGCAATTAAATGAATGTTTTTTGAGAGAGCATAATCACAATCGATGCTTTCTAAACCAGCACCAACTCTTGCAATAAATTGTAAGTTTTTGGCTTTGTCGATAAAGTTTTTATCAATTTTAAATCGGCTTCGGATTACAATGCCATGATAGTTCTCAATTTTTGTTTCAATTTCTTCTTTGCTAGAATTGAAATCAGCTTCATTTTGAAAGCCACTTTCTTCTAATTGCTTCCAAAGTAAAGAATGATTGCTATCGATATGAAGGATTTTAATATTGTTCAAGTTTTTTTATTTTTATCAAAAATAGACATTTGTTATGAATAAAATAATCTTCTTTTTCTTCTTAACTTTTTTACAAATTTCATTTGGACAAAAAAAGTACCATTTTGATTATGCTTTAGAGTTTGATCAGAAGTTAAATTTTGATGGTAAAGATTCTGTTAATGTTTTTCTTGTTAATTCTAAAGAAAACAGTTATAGACTATTTTTAATGAATAAAGAAAGCGATTACAAATTTGTGATGATAGATTATAAGGAGAACCATTTTAATGGGTTTTTACCAACTAAAACTTTTACTGAAGCTGAAACTATAAATACTGAATAGTAGGAAAGTATTATAATCTTTATAAAGATAAAGTTGAAAATTATTTTTTTGAAAATTTAAATGACACCATTATAAATGATGTTTCTTATTATCATTATGCAATAAAAAGTAATAAAAGTATATAAAGTATCAAAAGAGAAAAAAGATTGTTACGTATCATTATATCATAGATAAAAATTCTCCTGATTTTCTTCCTTTTTTTTATAAGGTTACTCCTTATAACGAATGGTTAAAAGAGAAGAATGTTCCTAATGGAAAACCATTTATGATTTATTATGTAAACCTTGAAGGAGAAATAACATTTAAGATGAAGCTAAAAAATATTGTGAAAATTGATAAATATTTTACAATCCCAGAAGAATGTGATCGAAATGACGAATGATTTTAGAATCCTAAAATTAACTTGGCAATTGAAAAGTAAATTAAGATTCCAAAAATATCATTGCTAGTAGTGATAAAAGGTCCAGTTGCAAGAGCGGGATCAATACCAAATCTATTCAACATAATAGGAATAAAAGTTCCAACAAGAGCTGCTATAATAATAACTGCCACTAAAGAAACTGCAACGGTAACACCCACTTCATAATCTACTCCAATGATAAAGTGACTTCCTAAAATAAGAATTACTGCTAAAATTAATCCGTTTAATAAACTCAGACTTAATTCTTTGATCAATCGATTAAAAAGTGAGCCACTAATGGTGTTATTAGCTAAACCTTGAACAATAATTGCTGAAGATTGTACGCCTACGTTTCCTGCCATAGCAGCAATAAGTGGTGTAAAGAAGAAAATTACAGGAAATTTATTAATGGCTTCTTGAAAATTACTAGCAATAGTTACCGCTATAAAACTTCCTAACAAAGCTAAAACTAACCAAGGTAAACGTGCTTTTGTAAGTTCTAAAATACTATCATCGGCTTCTACGTCTTGCGAGATACCGGCTGCTAATTGATAATCTTTATCTGCTTCTTCTTTGATTACATCGACGATATCATCAATGGTAATGCGGCCAACTAATCTTCCTAATTCGTCAACTACTGGTATAGCCTCTAAGTCATACTTTTGCATGATTCGAGCCACTTCTACATTTTCGGTATTAACTTTTACATAATCTACTTTGGGAATATAAACTTCACTAATAGGCGTTTTGGTAGAAGTAGTTAATAGATCTTTTAAGGAAAGTCTGCCTTTTAATCGGTTTTCATCATCAACAACATAAATGGAATGCACTCGCGTAACATTTTCGGCTTGCGCACGCATTTCTTTTACACAGGTTAAAACATTCCAGTTTTCATTAACTTTTACTAACTCTTTCGCCATTAAACCACCCGCAGAATCTTCGTCGTAACGTAATAAGTCGACAATGTCTTTGGCATGTTCAACGTCTTCAAGTTCAGAAATTACTTGTTCTTTTTTTGCTTGAGGAAGTTCGGCAATAATATCGGCAGCATCATCGGTGTCTAGCTCATCAAGTTCGTCTGCGATTTCTGCAGCAGTTAAGCTTTTTAATATTTTAACACGCGTTTCATCATCAAGTTCTAATAAAATTTCGGC
>JACXVH010000128.1 GCA_014763515.1 Flavobacteriaceae bacterium | reverse complement strand
AGCTCCTTTATGCCCTTGAACAGTCGAAACAGGAAAATTTGGTATTTCATTATACGAGATAGAATATTCTACTACAACGTCATCTGCAAATCCGCCTAAACCTGATCCTAAAATCACGCCATATTCTGGAGAAAAATCATGCGTTTTATCCTTTAAAAATTGTACTGTTTCTTGAACTTTATCCCACATAGTCTAAAATCGTTTTGTCGAATTGAGAAGTATTATCAAGCGCAACTTTTATAGGCAAATAATATAAAACCGCATCATCAATCTTGCCTTGTAAACGCATATAATCTTTCTCAGTTGTTATTATAATTTTATTAGTAGCTTTCGCTTTAATCGCTTCAATTTCTTGAGTCGAAAATTCATGATGATCGGAAAAAATTAAAACCTCATCGCCATCGTTTTTTGTTTTTTCTATAAAACTTGTTGGATTAGCAATTCCAGCAATAATTAATTTCGATTGGTTAATTTCTTCTAAACGCAAATGTGAATAATATCATTCGGACATTTTGTGACAATTATCAGGTTGGCTCTTTTTTTACCTATCGAAGGTTCACGAAGGTTTCCAAAAGGTAAAATATAGTCCTCAGCAAATAAATGATTGTAATCCGTTAATAATACATAAAATCCAGCGGTTACTTTTCTATGTTGAAACGCATCGTCTAACAAAACCACTTCTGGATTGACTAATGTTTCTATTTGTTGAATTCCATTCGTGCGATTTCCATCAACTGCAACGGATATGTTTTTGAATTTAGAAAAAAACTGAAAAGGTTCATCGCCAATTGTTGTTGCATCAACCGTTTCATCGGCCAAAATAAAACCTTTGGTTTTTCTTCCATAGCCGCGACTTAAAGTTGCCACTTTCTTTTCGCGAAGCAATCGAATTAAATATTCAATATGTGGCGTTTTTCCTGTTCCGCCAACGCTCAAATTTCCAACCACAATACTTTTCATTGGAATTTTATAACTCTTTAGGAAACCCAAATCGTAAAAAAGGTTTCGCAAATAGGTTACAATCCAATATATAAAGCCTAACGGAAAAAGTAATTTTCGCAAAAAGTTCATAACACGAAAGTAATTATTTTAATACAAATTCTATTGAATACAAAAATATTCCTTTCAAAAATTTTATCTTTGATTAGAAATACTACTCAAAATGGAACTACACAAAATACTTTCAGTTTTAGAAGAAATGGCATCACTTTCTTATGCCGAAGATTTCGACAATGTTGGGTTAATAGTTGGTAATCACAATCAAGATATTACTGGCGTTTTGGTTTGTCACGATGCATTAGAAAATGTAATCGATGAAGCTATTGTTAAAAAATGTAATTTGGTAGTTTGCTTCCATCCTATTCTTTTTAGTGGTATTAAGAAAATTACGGGTAAAAATTATGTTGAACGCGCTATTGTAAAAGCTATTAAAAATGATATTGCTATTTATGCGGTTCACACAGCGCTCGACAATCATAAAAAAGGTGTGAACAAAATATTTTGTGATGCTTTAGGTTTAACAAATACAAAAATATTGGTTCCAAAGGCAAATTACATTAAAAAACTGGTAACGTACACTATTTCCGAAAATGCTGAAAAATTAAGAAATGCTTTATTTGATGTGGGTGCTGGAAAAATTGGCAATTATGAAGATTGCAGTTTTAACAGCAAGGGAATTGGCACTTATTTAGGAAACGAAGATAGCAATCCAGAAATAGGAAACCGATTTGAATTTGTAGAAAACGAAGAAATTAAAATTGAAGTTACTTTCGAAAAACATTTGGAAAGTAAAATCATAAAAGCGCTTTTCAAGAATCATGTTTATGAAGAAGTGGCTTACGAAATATATTCTTTAGATAATTTACATCAAAATATTGGTTTAGGAATGGTAGGCGAATTTGACACAGCACTAACTGAAACCGATTTTCTAAAATTTGTAAAAGAAAAAATGCAATGTGGTGGTATTCGTCATAGTGCTTTTACGGGAAAAACTGTTAAAAAAGTGGCGGTTTTAGGCGGTTCGGGAAGTTTTGCAATTAAGCAAGCGATAGCTTCTGGAGCCGATGCTTTTTTGACTGCCGATTTAAAATATCACCAGTTTTATGAAGCTGAAGGAAAACTACTTTTAGCCGACATTGGACACTTTGAAAGTGAAAGATTTACAAAAAATTATATTGTTGATTATCTTAAAGAAAAAATCACTAATTTTGCAATTATTTTATCAGAAGTAAATACAAACCCGGTTCAATATTTTTAAATATGGCAAACACTAAAGAACTAAGCGTAGAAGACAAGTTAAGAGCAATTTACAGCTTACAGTTAATCGATTCTAAAATTGACGAGATCAGAAGCGTAAGAGGAGAATTACCACTAGAAGTTGAAGATTTAGAAGACGAAGTTGCTGGTCTAACGAAACGTTTAGAGAAATTTAAAAATGATTTAGACACAATTGATGCTCAAATTAAAGAGAAGAAAAATGCTATAGACGAGCATAAAGCTACTATAAAAAAATATTTAGAGCAACAAAAAAATGTTCGCAATAATAGAGAATACAACTCTTTAACAAAAGAAATCGAGTTTCAAGAATTAGAAATTCAATTAGCAGAGAAGCACATTAAAGAAATGAAAGCTTCTGTGGAGCATAAAAAAGAAGTGGTTGCCCAAACTAAAGAAAAATTAGAAGGTAAACAAAACCACTTAAAGCACAAAAAAGCGGAATTGAAAGATATTATGGCTGAAACCGAAAAAGAAGAAAACTTCTTAATGGAAAAATCAGCTGAATATGAAAAACAAATTGAAGAGCGTTTATTAGCGGCTTACAAAAGAATTAGAGGAAGTGTAAGAAACGGTTTAGCGGTAGTTTCTATCGAGCGTGGTGCTTCTGCAGGTTCTTTCTTTACTATTCCTCCGCAAACGCAAATGGAAATTGCAGGTCGCAAAAAAATTATTACTGACGAGCACAGTGGACGTATTTTAGTGGATAACGTTTTAGCTGACGAAGTAAAAGAAGAAATGGAAAAATTATTTGCTAAGTTGTAAGAACTGGTAAATTATAGATACAAAAAATCCCAACTCAATGAGTTGGGATTTTTTATTGATTCAACTTTGAAAATATTAACCACTATTTATACTTTTTTTAATAGAACTAAAAAAAACTATCTTTGCATCATGGAAGACAACAAAACACGTATTAATAAGTTTCTCTCGGAAAGTGGTTTTTGTTCGCGTCGCGAAGCCGACAAATTAATCGAGCAAGGTCGCGTTACCATTAATGGCCAAATTCCTGAAATGGGAACCAAAGTTGATCCTGATGATGAAGTGCGCGTAAATGGCAAATTGATTCAAGAGAAAAAAGAAAGCTTTGTGTATTTGCTTTTCCATAAACCTGTTGGTATAGAATGCACTACGAACCAAAGCGTAAAAGGAAATGTGGTGGATTACATTAATTATCCTGAACGTATTTTCCCTATTGGTCGTTTAGATAAAGCCAGCGAAGGTTTGCTGTTAATGACAAACGATGGCGATATTGTAAATAAAATTCTTCGTGCAAGAAACAATCACGAAAAAGAATATATTGTTACGGTAAACAAACCTATCACGGAACGTTTTATTCAGCGTATGAGTAATGGTGTGCCAATTTTAGATACGATAACGCGTAAATGTAAAGTGGAACAAATTAGTAAATACACGTTTCGCATTATTTTAACGCAAGGTTTAAATCGTCAAATCCGTAGAATGTGCGAATATTTAGATTATGAAGTAACGGCTTTAAAACGCATTCGTATCATTAATATTTCGCTTGATGTTCCGGTTGGAAAATATCGTGAATTAACGAAAAAAGAACTTACCGATTTAAATAAATTGATTGAGCCTTCTAGTAAAACAGAAGAAGCGAGTTTACCAAGTAACAAAAGTGGATTTTCGGGAAAACGTAATTATGGCACACGAAATCGATAAGATAAATTAGTACCATTTTACAACTTTACAAAATGGATAAATACAAAGAGACATTTCAAACCTGGAACAAAGTAGCCTATTTATACCAAGATAAGTTTATGGACTTAGAAATGTATAATGAAAGCTATGATTTTGTTTGTAATTCGGTTGGTAAAAACAAAGCGAAAGTATTAGACATTGGTTGTGGACCAGGCAATATTTCAAAATATCTTTTATCTAAAAGACCTGATTTTGATATTTTAGGAATTGATGTTGCATCCAATATGATTGAATTGGCTAAAAAGAATAATCCTTCGGCTAATTTTGCTGTAATGGATTGTAGGGAAATTGATTCCATTAAAAATCAATTTGATGCTATCATTTGTGGGTTTTGTTTACCCTATTTATCCGAATCGGATGTTGAAAAATTTCTACAAGATTGTTATAATTTACTTAATAAAAACGGACTACTTTACATCAGTTTTGTAGAAGGTGATCCAAAGAAATCAGATTTTCAAACTTCTAGTACTGGCAACCGAGCGTACTTCTATTTTCATGATATAAACGAATTGAAGAACCAACTTTCATTGGCCGGTTTTACAGAGCCTATTGTGTTTAACGTAACATATAAAAGATCAGAAAATGAAATGGAAATTCATACTATTTTGATTGTTAGGAAATAAATTTTCAATTAAGTCACAAGAGCTTTACCTCCATTACATAATCATCCATTACATAACCTCGACCAATATCGATAACTTCTTCTTTTACAATTTTGAAGTCTAATTTTGTATAAAAATATTGTGCTTTGTTATATTTATTTACGTTTAAGAAAATAGCTTTTTGATTGTTCTTTAAAGCTTCTTCTTTTACCTTTTCAAACAATAATTTTCCTAAGCCTAAACCTTGAGTTTCGGGTGACACATAAATTTTATGTATTTTGGTTTTATGTGGTTCGCAATTCAATTCATACGAAACAAAACCTAAATAATCACCTGAGTTATTTTGTACTAAATAAAAAACATGACCTTTTTCTAATTGCGATAATAAAGCTTCTTCAGAATAAAATATAGAAAGCATGTATTCTAATTGTTTAGCACTTAAAATTTCTGCATAAGCTACAGGCCAAATTTTTCGTGCAAGTTGCTCGATTATATTGAGGTGATTAGAATTGGCTTTTACTAACTGCATGTTGAAGTTTTTTTTACAAAAAT